>QKDR01000070.1 GCA_003252515.1 Candidatus Delongbacteria bacterium
GATATTCCTCCTTATTTTATTGTTTAGATGTTGCTTCTGCGTATTCTTCGTCCGTTACGGGTCCGAACCATTCAGCAGGTCCGAGATGTACTTTTGTGCTCATTCCGAGATGAACGAAAGTCTCGACGGGTCCCGCTCCGTGCCAGTGTACCACGTTCGGCGGTATCGCTACCATATCGCCCTCTTTGAGAAGCTGCGCGGGTTTGTCCTTCTCCTGGTAATATCCTTCGCCTTTCGTCGCGAAGAGCAGCTGTCCGCCCGGATGAGAATGCCAGTGCGTTCTTCCCGCGGGTTCGAAAGTTACGTTGTATGCCTGAGTGTCAAATACACTGTCCTGGTCCGTGAGCATCATTTTCACCCAGACGGTGTTGGTAAATATCTGGTTCCCGGCTTTATCGCCTTTAGGGAATACAGTCAGATCGTTCATTTTTGCGCCTCCGTTGTTTGTGCAGGATATTAAGAGGATCATCACACCTGCCGTTATTATTCTTTTCATTATCGCCGTTTTCATTTTCTGCCTCCTTTTTTTGCTTACACTTCCAATTTAGTGAAAACAGGATACAATGTAAATACACGATTCTACATATAATTGCCTAATTCTACAAAATACTATTTCATTATTTTATTGACAAAGTAAAATAATTGCCTTATCTTGCATTTAATGCATTTTACGGAGGTCGGAATGCAGCAGAATAAAATGACCGGTCTGCTTGAAAGACTTGTACCTGAAGAAGGTGTTATAAAAGACATTATTAATAGTGTCGATCTTTTCAGGATCACGAGCTCTTCGCCGCGGAACCCTCAGAAATACGAACCCAGCATTATTATTCTCGCTCAGGGTAATAAACGCATTTTCGTCGGTGACGAGGTCTTCAGTTACGATCCGATGAACTATCTGGTGCTCTCTGTACCTCTTCCTCTTGAATGCGAAACGAACGCGGAACCCGACAAACCTCTGCTTGGCGTAAGGATCGAGGTCGACGCGGCCACTATAGGCGAAATGCTGCTTAAGATGGACGATACGCAGGAACATACCACAGCTATACCCAAAGCCGTCTATTCCGCGCCTCTTGACGATAAGATCTCGGATGCCGTGATAAGGCTGCTTGAAGCTGTCTCGTCACCCCAGGATAAAAAATATCTTGCTCCGATGATAAAGAACGAGATCATCTACAGGGTACTCTGCGGAGAGAAAGGGGAGGCTTTGCGGGCGCTCGCGATAAGAGATCAGCGGTTCTTCAGGATAGCGAAGACACTTGATGTCATACATACTTCCTACGGGGACAAACTTGAGCTCGGCAGCCTGGCGAAACTGGCGGGAATGAGCATATCCGCATATCATTCGGGCTTCAAATCGGTCACAAATTCCTCACCGCTGCAGTATATCAAGAACGTGAGGCTGCATAAGGCGAAACTGCTCATGACCGAAGAAGGCCTGAACGCGAATAACGCTGCCTATAACGTCGGCTATGAAAGCCCTTCACAGTTCAGCAGGGAATACAAGAGGCTCTTCGGGGTAACACCCGCGCGGGACGTAATGACCGTACAGGCGTAAGAATTTTAAAATGTAATCAATCGGGAGTTTAAAATGTCCGGATCGAAAGTTTATTTCACAACGTTTAAAACGACATCGAAAGAAAATCTGCTGCAGAAGCTGAACCGGCTGATGGAAAGCGCGGGTTTCGAAGATATTGACTTTTCAAGGAAATACGCCGCTATAAAGATCCACTTCGGAGAGCTGGGGAATCTTGCTTTCCTTAGACCGAACTATGCGAAAGTCGTGGCGGATTACGTAAAGCGGCTGGGCGGAAAACCGTTCCTTACGGACTGCAATACATTATATGCGGGAAGCAGGAAGAACGCGCTTGACCATATTGACACCGCATATCTGAACGGGTTTTCCCCCTTCCAGACCGGATGCCATGTGATCATCGGGGACGGTCTTAAAGGGAATGACGAGGTCGCTGTTCCTGTGAACGGAGAATATGTAAAGAACGCCAAGATCGGCCGGGCTGTCATGGATGCGGACGTTTTCATATCACTGACCCATTTCAAAGGGCATGAAATGACAGGTTTCGGCGGAGCGATAAAGAATATCGGGATGGGATGCGGTTCAAGAGCGGGTAAAATGGAAATGCACAGCGACGGCAAGCCTATAGTCAGAACAGAAAAATGCGTCGGATGTAAAGAATGTCTGAAGATCTGCGCTCACGATGCTCCTCAGTTCCCGGAGTTCAGGGCTGTAATTGATCATGACAAATGTGTCGGCTGCGGAATGTGCCTTGCGATATGCCCCACAGACGCGATATCGACGGACTGGGGTGGGACGGTGCTTAGCCTTAACCGAAAAATGGCGGAATATACTCTGGCGGTAGTTCGCGGCAGACCTCATTTTCACATTTCGCTCATATGCGATGTTTCTCCCAACTGCGACTGTCACTCCGAGAACGATATCCCCATAATCCCCGATGTCGGGATGCTCGCGTCGTTCGATCCCGTAGCTCTCGATGTGGCATGTGCAGATCTGAGCAATAAAATGCCGGTCATTAAAGGAAGTCGCCTCAGTGATAATCTCGAAAAGCACAACGGACATGCCGGGCACGATCACTTCAAAATGAATCATCCGGATACCGAATGGAAGTCCTGCATTGAGCACTGCGAAAAGATCGGTGTAGGGAACAGTGAATACGAACTAATAACGATATAAAGAAAGCATAGAAATATAAATATATATTCAGGGTGGCTCATCATTTGACCTACCCTCATTATTATTTTACCTGAAATAAATGCAGGTATGCGTATGTCAAAGAGCGAAGTTATTAAATTTGAAGAGAGTATCCGGAACAGGATATTTTCGATCAGGGGATTCCAGGTCATGCTGGACAGAGATCTGGCTGAGCTGTATGGTGTGGAGACCAGAGTATTAAATCAGGCTGTTAAAAGGAATATTGAAAGATTTCCGGATGAGTTTTGCTTTCTGATGACTAATAGCGAATTTACAGAATGGAGATCACAAATTGTGATGTCCAATAACCTGAAAGTAGGTTTGAGATGGAAACCTTATGTTTTCACTGAGTTAGGTGTAGCGATGCTCGCAGGTGTGTTGAAAAGTGAGATCGCTGTTAAGATCAGCATAAGAATAATCCGGGCTTTTGTCGAAATGAGAAAACTGATACAGTCTAACTCTCAAATATTTCAAAGATTGAGTCTTGTTGAAACAAAACAATCTGAAACTATTTTGAAATTAATCGAAACAGATAAAAGAGTCGACAAAATATTTTCCTTAATGGAAAGCGGAGAACAACTGCCAAAGCAGGGGATCTTCTTTGACGGTCAGGTATTCGACGCCTACAAGTTCGTATCTGATCTTTTCAGGAGCGCGAAGTCATCCATCGTCATCATAGATAATTATATCGACGATACCGTCCTTGTACACCTTTCAAAAGTAAAGCCGGATATAAAAGTGCTCATACTCACAAAGACCGTAACCGTACAGTTTAAGCAGGATACGGAGAAGTTCGGCAGGCAGTATTTTCCCATAGAGATAAAAGAATTCAAAAGGTCGCATGACAGGTTCATTATTTTAGACGGAAACGAAGTCTATCATTTCGGAGCATCGCTGAAAGATCTCGGCAAAAAGTGGTTCGCGTTCTCAAAGATGGAAAAACAGTCTTTCAGACTAATATCTGAGCTAGATTTGAAAATATAAATTCATGTTTGAGATAAAGAATAAAAATACGATGCATTGTTAAAAAAAGAGCAGAAATAAATAAGATTTAACTTGATAAGATTATTACACAGTTATAAATTATATTCGGTTAAATAACTGCTAAACAGTTGATGAAGAAACGTATTGGTTATATGAGTTTAGCGACTCATAGCCATAAATTAACAGTTGTTAATTAAAGATTAAACAATTGAAGTAATATGTAATTTTAACTTTCTAAAAGGTTTATTATGAAAAAGATCAGCACTCACACTTTTAAATACACAATGAGGGACATACATAAAAACACAGAAAATCGTAAATTTTGTTTCGTGATAGGTGCAGGTGCAAGTTACAAAAGCGGAATCCCTACGGGTGGGCAATTAGCAACAAAATGGTTTGAAGAGATTAAAGAAAGATATTCAGATAAAGAATTTCATAAATGGGTTACATCAGAGAAAATCAATATAAAGGAATTAGCCGCACACTATGGGAGTATTTACAGAAAACGTTTTGAAAGCGATAAAACCTCAGGTTATGAATTTTTAGTTCAAGCTATGAGATCATCAAAACCGACTTTTGGTCATATTGTTTTAGCGCAGATATTAAGCAAAACAAATGGTCATTGTGTACTTACAACAAATTTTGATAGTTTGGTAGAAACATCAATTTATCAATTTACTGATAAAACACCATTAGTGTGTGGTCATGAATCTCTCAGTGGCTATGCGAGGCCATCAAATATACATCCTTTGATTATAAAAATTCATCGAGATTTATTATTGTCACCTCAGAGTGATCCAGATGAGATAAATAATTTAAATGAAGGTTGGGAAGAACCATTGAACAATATTTTTAGTAGTCATATTCCAATTATTATTGGATACGGTGGCAATGACGGTAGTCTTATGAGTTATTTTGAACAAATGAATAAACCAAGTAATTTCTTCTGGTGTAAACTTAAGAAAAGTAGAGTTTCAACAAGAGTAGAAAAACTTATCCATCAAATGGATGGAAATTTAGTTGAGATTGATGGATTTGATGAGATCATGCATGAACTACTATGGGTATTCGATGATATCAAACCTATCAAAGAAGAATTAGATAAGATTACAAAAAGTCGTATCGAATCTGTAAATAAATATTTAACCGAGATGAATTATGATTCTTCAAAAACAAATAAAGAAAAAAGTGATGTAAAGAAGGAGTTTTCTGCTTTCGAATATTCTGAAATGGCCGAAAAAGAATCTGATTATGATAAAAGAAGAGCTGTTTATCTAGATGCATTAAATAATTTCCCAAAAACTGGATGGTTATGGAATGAATTTACAAATTTTATGTTAAATATCAAAAAAGATTATACAAATTTGAATGAATATTTCCTTGAAGCTTTATCAATTGATCCTGAAAATTTAAACATTAATACTAACTATGCATTATATCTAAGCGAAATAAAAAAAGATTTTG
>QKDR01000022.1 GCA_003252515.1 Candidatus Delongbacteria bacterium
TAGTATTTGTTCATATCCTCAAGAACTTTTCCGGTACCTCTGACCACGCATGTGAGAGGGTCTTCCGCCATTATGACAGGAAGATCAGTCTCCTCCTGAAGTTTAACGTCAAGACCTTTGAGCATAGCGCCGCCGCCTGTAAGTACGATACCTCTGTCCCTGATATCCGAAGAAAGTTCTCCCGGAGTTCTCTCGAGAGCGCTTTTTACGGCCTGTATTATCGAATTTACTATAGGTGTAAGCACCGTCCTTATATCCTCAGACCTGACCTCATTCTCTTTAGGCAGACCGGCTATAAGGTCCCTTCCCTTTGCGGTGATAGTGAGTTCTTTTTCGAGCGGATAAGCTGAACCTATCTCAATCTTGATCTTTTCCGCGGTTCTCTCACCGATAAGAAGTTTATGCTCGCTTCTCATATAGTCGATTATCGCTTCGTTCATTCTGTTGCCGGCTATCCTTATAGAGTTCTCGGAGACTATACCGCTTAAAGATATGACCGCGATCTCAGTAGTACCTCCGCCGATATCGACGACCATGGAACCTTCGGGCTGATCGACCGGAAGCCCTACGCCGAGTGCCGCCGCCATAGGCTCAGAGATCAGAAATACCTCTCTCGCTCCCGCATTCTCCGCAGCGCTTCGGATGATCCTTTTCTCCGACTTGGTAACTCCGGACGGAACGCATACGATCATTCTCGGTCTGCCTGCAAACGCGCCAGTTTTGATCTTGCGGATGAACTGTCTGATCATCTCCTCTGCGATCTCGTCGTCGTCAATGACGCCGTCCTTCATCGGTCTGATCGTTCTGATAGCGCCTGGAGTCTTTCCCTCCATGCTCCTCGCTTCATATCCGATCGCGATAACTTTTTTGAGCCTTTCATCCCAGGTGACCACTGAAGGTTCGTCAACAACGACGCCCCTGCCTTTCACATAGATAAGTGTGTTCGCCGTTCCGAGGTCAATCGCGACATCGTGGGAGAATAAATTAAATATCGATAAGAAATCCATTACAAGATCCTGCTTTATTTCAATTAGTTAGTGTCTGAAATGTCTGTTGCCGGCGAATATCATAGCGATGTCAAGCTCATCGCAAGCTGCTATCGAGTCCGGATCGTTCTGCGAACCTCCCGGCTGGATAATGTATTTTATTCCGTACGCGGCTGCAGTCCTCACAGTGTCGTCGAACGGGAAGAAAGCGTCGCTGGCAAGTACAGTGTCTTCTGAAATGATCTTCCTGAAATAGTCTTCGAAAGGCATATCCAGTTCCAGAGTCCTGTGCTCGTACTCAAGATTCTCTCTTGCTTTTGTCACGGCGAGCTTTCTTAACGAGTCCACCCTGTTCGGCTGCCCGGCGCCCATACCGAGAACCTGATAACCTGTCGGAGTCCTTCTGCAGAGAACGATAGCGTTCGATTTGGTATGCTTGCAGCATTTGTACGAAAATTCAGCGAGCTTTTTCATGTCGCCGTCAAATTCTTTCTTCGTAACAGTCTCGAATTTTGAGAAAAGCTCGTCGTCTGTCGTCTGATACAGATAACCACCGTCTATGCGTTTAAGATTGAAATCCTTCGCTTTTTTCGATGCTTCAAGATCAATCTTAAGAACGCGGACATTTTCAAAATTCTTCTTTTTCGTAATATATTCGAGAGCATCAGCCGAGAATGAGGGAGCAATTATAACCTCGATGAATTTTCTCTTGATCTCCGATGAGATGAGCTTATCGTTCTCGACCGTGAATGACAGGTGTTTCACCTCGTCACCGCGGAAGAACCTTAATGTGTCCATGTCGAATTCTCGGTTGAAGGCAACGACAGATCCCATAGCGGATATCGGGTCCGAGAACCACGCTTTTTCGATCGCGTCCCTCAGGTTCTTTCCGGTTGACGCGCCGCACGGGTTAAGGTGTTTTATCACTACAGCCGCCGGTTCGTCGAACTCAAGTACTGTATCGAGCGCGGCCTGAGCGTCCATATAATTGTTGTAGGACATCTCCTTGCCGTTTATCATTTCCGCGTTGGCCAGCGTTCCTTCGGATACACCGTCGGGGAAGAGTATTCCCTTCTGATGCGAGTTCTCTCCGTACCTCAGGATTTTTCCGTTCTCGAGAACTACGGTCTTTTTTACTTTGTCCGCCAGAGTTTTTTCCAGGTATTCCGAGATCGCGGCATCATATTTCGCGGTCCTCGCAAACACTTTTCTCGCCAGCTCCTGCCTGAATTCCAGTGAAGTTCCGCCCAGTCTGTCGTATTCATCGATGAATTTACCGTAGTCGGCAGGATCTGTTATTATAGTAACGTATCTGTAATTTTTCCCCGCGCTTCTTATCATGGTCGGTCCGCCTATATCGATATTCTCGATAGCGTCTTCCAGACTAACGTCAGGATTCGCGACGGTCTTCTCGAACGGGTAAAGGTTCACGACGAGCATGTCTATCATTCCGACACCGTTCTCCTGCGCCTGTTTCATGTGCTCAGGATTATCCCGGACCGCAAGTATCCCTCCGTGTACTTTCGGGTTCAAAGTCTTGATTCTTCCGTCCATCATTTCGGGAAAACCTGTCAGCTCGGTGATCTCTTTTACGTTCACTCCGTTCTCTTTCATGAGCTTGAATGTTCCACCTGTCGAAAATATTTCAATTCCTTTATTCTCCAGATATTTCGCGAGTTCCGCAACTCCGGTCTTGTCCGATAACGAGATTATCGCTCTTTTTATCTCTCTTGTTTCCATCTATTCCCTTTCTTCGAGTAATTTTATTGCTTCCGCATAGATTTTATGTTCAACTTCGAGCACTTTTTTCTGCAGAGTTTCGGGAGTTTCACCCTCGATCAGTCTGACTTTTATCTGAAGCAGTATCTCGCCGTTATCGTATTTACCGTCAACGAAATGAACGGTCGGGCCCGAAAACTCCTCACCCGCTTCAACTACAGCTTTATGGACAGCCATTCCGTGCATGCCTTTTCCGCCGAATTTAGGCAGAAGCGCAGGGTGAATGTTCAGTATCCTTCCGCTGTACTTCTCCACGATCTCAAGCGGAAGTTTTTTTAGAAATCCAGCCAGAATGATCAGATCGATATTGTGTTTTTCCAGCAGTTCTATCTGAACTTTCAGAAATTCGGTTCTCTGCATTTCCTCTCTCGATACTACTGCTGTCTCGATCCCCAGCTCTTTCGGATAATCCAGTCCTGAAACCACCTTGTTCGCTATTACGAGCCTGACCTTCGATGAAATATTGCCCCTCAGGCTGCTGTTTATCACAGCCCTGAGGTTGCTTCCCGATCCGGAAATGTATGCGGCGATGCTGAAGCTTTTCATTTATAGCTTTGTAAGCTCCTTGTAATTATTCAGAAAATCAGGTTCGATCTCTTTTATGACAAGCATTCTGTCGGTATTTTCCGCCTTCGCCTTTTTGATGAACACTTCGGCTGTAACCTTGAATTTCTGGTCTCTGTCGGCGTCAAGCAGCAGCAGGTGACCCATAACGATATTTCCCGCCATCTCGACAAGCCTTCTCGCGTGAAAATCAAGATATTCCTGATCCTTGAAGCTTTCTACGTAATCTATGGCAGCCTGATATTCATTCTTCATCTCTTTTAGCTCTTTTAGCATAAATTCGAGATCGTATGATATTTTTCGGGAAGAATATTCGTCCATCATTTCGGCGAACAGCCCGCTCGTCACGCCCTTTATCGCGGCTATGACCTGAAGCTGGGTTGTACCTTCATATATCGAAGTGATCCTTGCATCCCTGTACAGCCTTTCGACCGGAAAGTCTTTCGTGAATCCCGTTCCGCCGTGGATCTGGATGGCGTCATAGGCTATTCTGTTGCATGCTTCTGAAGATAATCCCTTGATAAGCGGCGTATAGAAATCGGCCCTTCTCTTGAACTGCTTAAGTTCGTTCTTCTCTTCGGGAGTCAGCTCTCTTTCATGTTCTATTTCCTCAAGAGCTTTGTAGATATCTACGAATCTCGCTGTTTCGTAATAGAGAGTTCTTAATGCTGCGATCTTCGTCTTCATATCTGTAAGTATTTCGAATACCGGTGCGAATTTGTTGATTATCTTTCCGAACTGAGCCCTTTCCTGAGCGTATTTCAGCGCTTCTCTGTAAGCCGCTTCCGATACTCCGATCGCCTGTCCGCTCACGCCGAGCCTTGCTCCGTTCATAAGGGACATGACATATTTTATGAGTCCGAATTTTCGTTTTCCGATCAGGAGAGCGGGAGAGTTCTTGAACACCATCTCGCATGTAGGGGATCCGTGGATACCCATCTTGTTCTCGATCCTCCTGATCTGTACGGTGTCGTCCCTCTCGTAAAGGAGCATGGAAAGACCCCTGCCGTCTTTAGTTCCCTCTTCCGTCCTGGCGAGGACGAGGGAAAGCTCGGCGTTGCCGTTCGTGATGAACCTTTTTACGCCGTTCAGCCTCCACAATCCGGTACTTTCCTCATAGTGCGCCTTGAGCTGCACTGCCTGAAGGTCTGAACCGGCGTCAGGCTCGGTGAGGATCATCGCGCCTGTGGCCTCCCCTGAAGCGAAACGGGGGATGTATTTTGCCTTGATCTCGTCGGATGCGAACTCTTTTACGGTTTCGCCGATATCCTGTAGGCCGAAAAGGTTCATTAAGCTGGCATCACCGCGTGAGACCATCTCGATCATCATGCTGTAAACGGTGGTCGGGAAATTCATACCGCCGTATTTTCTCGGCTGAGTCACGCCTGTCAGTCCGGCCTGCCTGAGAGCTTTCATATTCTCGACAGTCCCGGCAGCGTAATGGACCCGGTTATTCTCAAGCCTCGCTCCCTCCAGATCAACGCTCTCCGCGTTCGGTGCTATGATGTCGCCGGCTATATCTCCGACTATCTCGAGAACCTGATCGTAACTGTCGACCGCATCCTCGAAATGGCACGGTTTATAATCGTTCGGGTTAATATTATCCTTCCCGAAATATTCTTTTTCGTCAATTTTGTAGTTTCTTTCCTTGAGCTCGACGATCCTCTTCATCAAAGGGTTATCGAGATGGAATTTCAAATCGCTGTTGTCTCTGTAAAAATTCGTCATTTCGACTGCTCCTTATAATGCTTGATCATTTTAGGGATTACGGAATGAAGGTCTCCGATGATGGCTACGTCGGCAATCGAGTTGATGGGAGCTTCCGGGTCTGTATTGAT
>QKDR01000105.1 GCA_003252515.1 Candidatus Delongbacteria bacterium
CGAAACGAAAGCAATCGGGATTATATAAGTTACTGGGAAATGTATATAAGGCCCGGCAAAGTAATCCGCGACGATTATCACGGCGGCTATCAGGAACCATAACACAAGCCTAATGTCCGTACTCTTCCTGTCTTTTTTATTACATAACATTAAAACTCCTCATCAGGTTTCTACCACGAAACCATTATCCCTCTCGACTGCAGTTCGGGAATATATACATTTACAGTTAATGAATCCAGTGGATTTAAAGGCAGCTCAAGAAGCCCTAATCCCGCGTAATCGGGATTCTGTACAAGCGGATAAATATTGCTCACATCATTGTTATAAAGATAGATATTCCTGATCTTCGGCAGAAATCTGAACGCGGTGATGTCGCCGATGTTATTATTGTTCAGATAAACTGAGAACAGCTTATTGAAATTACTCATAACGAATATGTCATCGATCTGATTGTCGTTTAAATTCAGATAATTTAATTCCGATAACAGTTTCAGAGATGAAATGTCGCTTATATTGTTTTCATTCGCTCTGATCTGAACTAATCCGGTCAGATATTCCAGCGGTGTTATATCCGTTATATTGTTATCCGCAACGGAAATCACTTCCAGGTCTGTCAGGTTTCTTAAAGCGGATATGTTCCCTATCTGATTTGAAGCCAAGGTGACATATTTGAGTTTGACTAAATTACTTAACGCCGAGATGTCGCTTATATTGTTATAGCTGAGATCCAGCGCTTCAAGTTCTGTAAGATTCGCCAGAGGTGTTAGATCCGAAATATTATTGCGATCAATATAAATAAGTTTCATACCTGAAATATCCTGCAGCGGCGTAAGATCGCTTATCTGATTATCATGAGCTGTCAGTGAATCGAGCGAGATAAAATATTCCATACCCGAAAGATCGGATATATTCGAACTGTAAGCTTCTAAACTGGTCACATATCCTACATCCGAAGAATATATAGTACCTGCGGGTTTAATGATCTTTGTTCTTACAGCCTGTTCCAGATTCGCATCGGCAAAAGTTACAGGCACGTTCAGCAGTACATGCACCTCGTCGGAAGTGACTGAACCCAGATCGTCGGTAACAACGGCTTTTATAATGCTTTCATGCCCTCCCATAGTCCAGTCCGCGGCATAAGGGGATTCCGTATCGGATGAAATGAAAGCGCCGTCAATATAAAAATCGACCCTTGTAACAGATTTGGAGTCCTTTTCGTCATCGGCAGCGGAAACAGCTATGCTGACATCGTCTCCTTCAGTAAAATAAGATTTATCCGCGGGAAATGTGATAGCGCAGCCGGGAAGAACATTTATTACCACTTCGACCGAATCGGAAGTCTTTGCGCCGTCAGTGTCCACTGCGGTAACTTTTATTATATGATCTCCTGTTCCGATCCCGGGCGTGTCAAATGAGTATGAATAGGGAGAATCTTTATCCGTTCCCTTCTGAATGCCGTCCATATAATATCTGACTTCAAATATATTGCCGTCCGTATCATCGGCGTCAACGTCAACGGTCAGATCGCTTCCTTTTTCAAAAGTCAGTGACGGCGCGGGTGAAGTTATAACGCATGATGGCGCTATATTATCGGCATCAACCTGAGTAATAGTAGTACTGTTGTCTTCCGAACATGACCAGAATAATGAACCTGCCATTACCAAACCAACAAAGATCATACCCAGTTTTTTCATATCTTCTCCTCAGTTTTCCAAATTATCTCAAAGGATAATATAACAAACGCTTTCAAAAATATCCATAAATAAACACTGCGACTTATACACATCCGGCTTTATCTGACTTCAAGAATGTCAGAAGCATTTGGGAAGATGAAAGAACGATGGCTGATGTCGGCGGGGTCTTCCCTATTGACAAATCTTATTACGGAAAGTAGTATGACAGGATGTTCGTTTCCTGAAAAGACAAGAATCGCTATTACATGATATTTCTTGACGGATTTGATCCTAAGCTTCAGAGACCGCTTTATCATAGCCTTCTTCAAGCTCTGCGAACAGTTCTTTTACGGAAATGACCTTGTCTATTCTGTAGGCATTCGCGCCGCAGAAAGCGAATCCTTCACCAAGTTTTCCCTTCTTGGCGTTCGCGAGAGCCTGACCTATGCAGTACTGTGCTTTTTTTGCGTCGCAGTTCTTAAGACAGATCCACGGACAGGTGATCTTCTTTGCCTGACCTTCTTCGATCTCATTTAAAAAACGGTTCCTTATCGCCCTGCCCGGCAGCCCGACGGGGCTCTGAATTATTACAATTTCATCTTTCGTACACTTGATATATTCATTCTTGAATTCCTCAGTGACGTCGCACTCGTGAGTTGCAACGAACCTTGTTCCCATCTGAACGGCTTTCGCTCCGAGCCTGAATATATCGAAAATGTCTTTCCCGGTATATATTCCTCCGCCTGCAATGACCGGTATATCTCTTCCGTATTTCTCTGCGAAAGGCTTTATCTCGGCTATGACCTGAGGAAGGAGATTCTCAAGCCTGAATTCTTCTTTGAAAAGGTCTTCCTTTTTATAACCGAGATGTCCGCCCGCAAGAGGTCCTTCGACCACAAAAGCGTCAGGGACCATTCCGAAATTCCTGTCCCATTTACGAAGAATTATCTTTGCCGCCAGGCCTGAAGAAACGATCGGCACTACCTTAACTCCCGATTCTTTATACCTTTCTATTCCTATTTCATTGGGAACATCCGTCGGCAACCCGGCTCCCAGGAAAAGTATGTCTATCTTCTCGTCTATCGCGATATTTATGATTTCACTATAATCCGTCAGCGCGACCATAACATTAAGGCCTATCACGCCTTTTGTTGCCAATCTCGCTTTTCTGATCTCGCTCCTTAAAGCCCTCTGATTGGCTATCTGGTAATCTGTAGCGAAATCTTTCTCCAGCAATCCGATCCCAACCGATGCAATTACTCCTATGCCACCCTCGTTCGCTACAGCCGCAGCAAGACCGGAAAGAGAGACACCCACACCCATACCGCCCTGAACAACAGGTTTTTCTACTTTAATATCTCCGATGTAAAATGGTTCCACCAAAAACTCCTTTATTTATTCTGTTCCGTACAGTCATCGACATATTACCATGGGAACAAATAAAGATCGGTGAATGAACTGAGCTAAATTTAACACATTCAGTTTGAAATCACAATGTATTTAATCTTTATTTCGATAGAAGTTTGATAAGTTTCTCTGTAAATCCGAATCTGTTGTCGCCGTATGGAATCTCGACAGTAACTTTTTCACCCTGATTTTCGACTGAAATATCGTACTGCATTTCCGTCATCTGCCTTGTGAGATTCTCCTGGACCGTTATCGCGATCTCAGTATTTTCTATCTCCTCAAGCTTCTCAAGGTCGAATGTAAGTTTAATGTCCTGCTTCGTCCCTCTTTCAGCCAACGCTATACTTTTGATGAAAATCCTTCCGGCTATGATCGAAAGATACAGATTGTTGAAGAGATTCGTAACTTCCGGGGGAAGTATGCCGAACCTGTCCTTTATCTCTTCCCTCAGAGCGTCTATCTCGTCTGTTTCAGTAAAATTCATCATGCGGCGGTATATCTCGACTCTTTCCGCGTCCTCTTCAATATAGTGCTCGGGAAGGAACATCTGGGATTTAAGGTTGACGGCAGCCTTGATATATTTCGAAGGTACTTTTATGTGCTTCAAAACTTCCTTGAACTCCTCTTCCTTAAGCTCCATTACGGCTTCTTCAAGTATCTTCGAGTACATATCGAAACCGACGTTCTCAATAAATCCGCTCTGTTCGCTGCCGAGAAGATTACCGGCGCCTCTGATCTCGAGGTCTTTCATGGCGATCTGGAATCCTGAACCGAGATCCGTGAATTCGGATATAGTTTCGAGCCTTTTCTTTGCCGTCGGTGTGAGTGAGTGCGGATCGCCCGTCAGCAGATACGCGTAAGCCTGCCTTGACGACCTTCCGATCCTTCCCCTAAGCTGATAAAGCTGTGAAAGACCGAAATTATCGGCATTGTTGACGATCATCGTGTTGACATTGGGAATGTCCACACCGTTCTCGATTATAGTGGTCGCTATAAGAACCGAATATTTTTTATACATGAACTCGTGCATCACTTTCTCAAGCTCGGAAGGTTTCATCTGACCGTGAGCGACGACCATGCTGACCTTGGGGACGATCCTTTCAAGCATTGCCTGAACAGAATAGATGGTCTCGACCCTGTTGTGGATGAAAAATACCTGCCCTCCCCTGTCGATCTCCTTCATGACCGCTTCGTAGATCACATCGTTCCTGAACGGATGGATCTCCGTGATGATGGGCAGCCTGTTTACGGGCGGCGTGTTGATAAGGCTTAGGTCGCGCACACCTATGAGAGACATGTGCAGAGTTCTCGGGATCGGCGTCGCAGTCAGTGTCATTACGTCCACGTTGACCCTCATTTCCTTTATCCGCTCCTTGTGCGTCACGCCGAACCGCTGCTCCTCGTCCACGATCAGCAGACCGAGATCCTTGAATATCACGTCCCTTGAAAGCAGGCGGTGCGTCCCGATTATTATATCGACTTTACCCTCCTTCACTTCCAGCAGGGTTTTATTCTGATCTGAAGTCTTCTTGAACCTTGAAAGATATTCTATGCGGACGGGATATTTTTCCAGCCTGTTTTTAAAATTCTCATAGTGCTGATCGACGAGGATCGTGGTAGGCGCAAGAACGGCGACCTGCTTGCCGGAAACAGCCGCCTTGAAGGCCGCGCGGATGGCGATCTCGGTCTTGCCGAAGCCGACATCTCCGCAAATGAGGCGGTCCATGGGCATTGAAGCCTGCATATCGCGTTTGAAATCTTCCGTAGATCTGATCTGGTCGGGCGTGTCCTCGTACTCGAATGAGGCTTCAAGCTCCGTCTGCCATACAGTGTCAGCCGGGTAGGCGAACCCTTTCGCCGTCTTCCTCATTGCGTAGAGCCTGATCAGCTCTCTCGCGGCCGTCTTGACCGATTCCTTCGTTTTCTCCTTGAGCTTCTGGAACTGCTTGCCGCCAAGTTTGGACAAAGACGGACTGACTGCGTCTCCGGCTTTGTATTTCGTGATCAGGTGTATGTGATCAAGTTTAAGGAAAAGTATATCGCCGTCTTTGTAAAGCAGCTTCACGACGTCACGAACCGATCCTGCCACCGTAATCTTCTCAAGGCAGAGGAACTGGCCTATACCATGGTCGTTATGAACAACGAAGTCACCGTATTTGAGCCTTTGCAGGTCCTTGAACGGAATCACTTTTTTGAACCGTCTGACCAGTTTTGGTCTTCTTACTCTGCCGAATATCTGATGATCGGTATATACAGACACCTGCGAACCCGGAAGAAAGAATCCCTCGTGAAGTCCTCCGTCGGATATCGTATACCGTTTCAGCTGAGGGATCTCCTCGAGAATGATATCGGAGAATCTTTCCGTCTGACCCGGATTGTCGCATAATATGTAGGAATGCACTTCAGCGTTGTCGTTGTTGAGAAGCGTATTGAGAAAAGGCTTGAAATCAAACCTGAATGATATCTGATCTTTTATGTTTATTTTTATATCCTTGCTTTCATCGGTGAATCCGTTAAGATATCCGGAACCGGAAAGAAGCCTGTTCTCGATAAATGACACAGGAAAATATTTTTTATCAGGATGGTTCCCTTTTTCTGAAATTCTCTCCCAGCCGGCAAGTATCTGATCCTTATAATATCCGTCCAGTTTCTGACGCAGGTCTTCGCACTCTTCCATGAAAAAGACAGTTTTATCGCTGTCCGTCAGATCTAGAAGACTGATCCCCTCTCCTTCGGCGCTTTTCATGTCGGAAAGGTAAATATCGGCCGATTTCACCGATTCGATCTTCTTCTGGCTGGCGGGATCGAAATATCTTAAAGATTCCACATCGTCGCCGAAGAACTCTATCCTGAGCGGATATTCCGAAGCGTAAGGATAAATATCGACTATATTGCCTTTTCTCGAGAACTCTCCGATATTCTCCACCGACGCGGCTTTCTCGAACCCTTTCCCGACGAACTGCTCTATGAGCTTCTCGGGCTTTACTGAGTTTCCGGTCTTTATCTTCAGCCTTATATCTTTAATGCCGTCCTTGTCCGGGATCTTCTCGAAAAGATTCCTGTAGGTAGTCGAAATGACGCCTGACTTACCGTTTATAATTTTCTCCAGCGATACTAATCTCGATCCCTTTCTTTCGTCGTCGATATCGCCCGAGCAGTAAGGATAATTCTCGCCGGGAAGAAGCAGATCGCATACATCGTCCTTTCCTGTGATAAGATTTATATCGTCCCTGAATTTCTCGGCGTTCTCCACCGTATCGGCCAAAAATACTACTCTCTGCTTATTTTTTTCGTGCAGATACGACAGCAGGAATGATTTAAAAGAATACAGAAGCCCTTTCGATCGGACGATCTTTTTCCTTTCTAATATCTCAGCCGCTTTTTCAAGATCGTGAGAGGAAAATATTACTTTCTTTAGTTTCTGAACGGACATTTAGGACTTTGCGGTTTTAGGATTTTTTTACTTTACCGCTGTCTTTGATAAAATAAACTACGGCATCGGAAATAAGGATGTATACAAGAAGGCTCAAAGCTGTTCTCGTCATATATTTGACCAGCACTGCCCGGTTGATGAAGAACGAATCAAAGCAGGCTACCACGATCATCACGAAAAAGAAAAAGTAGATTACCGCCCACAGAATGTTATTCAGCTTCATGTTTTTATATTTGAGCGATCCGGTCTCGAAATCGTATTCTTTTTTCAATATATCGGGAACGAAAAGTCCGAATGAAGTTATCATAAGCATCCATGCGAAGGCTTTGTTCTTTGTTTCTTTCAATTTATTCTCCTTTCAAATTCGGTCTGAAAAATAATCTTTTACGGAGCTTTTTACAAATCTTTTTTCGCTTTGTTCTTTTTATCTCTTTCGCGAAGCTCTCTGAAGAAATTCTGCATAAGCTCGAATATCTCATCGCGCATCAGTCCTGATTCGACCGAAACGGTCTTGTTGATATTGAGTTCCTTCAGACCGTCGAATTTTGACGAAACAAAGCCCATTCTCGGGTCTTCGAGACCGTAAACGACCCTGCCGATCCGCGAAAGCGAGATCGCGCCGGTGCACATCATGCAGGGTTCAACCGTAACGTACAGCGTGCAGTCATTAAGCCGCCAGTTATCCTTGTTATTCTCGGCCGCCGTTATCGCGATCATCTCGGCATGGGCTGTAGCGTCCCGCAATAGTTCGGTCTGATTGTAGCCTTCTCCTATTACCTTTGCTTCGTGAACAATAACAGCTCCGATCGGCACTTCACCCTCTTCATACGCACGCATTGCCAGCAGGAACGCTTTCTTCATGAATTTTATATCGTTGTCGTCGAACATAATATCTCCGCTACAGTAAAGCGTTCTCCCAAAGTTCTTTCAAAGCTTCGGGGCTCCCAACGCTGAACAGGTTCAGATATTCAGGATCGTCATACAGCGCTTTTTTCGGAATGTCCTCGTAATCTATATCCTCGTACATTTTAAGGCTGTAAATGATGTCCTCTTCTATCTTTTTCTCGAAATGTATGTGGAAATACAACCCCATCGGTTGCGACGTATCAAGCCATAATGTCATAAAATCTGCGAACCATCTGCGCAGCGCAATAATGAACTCATCTGAAAGCTTTTTAATGACAGTATAACCTTTATTCTTACGGATCGCCAAATGAAGCTCTATTTTCTTTCTGAAAACCGAAGTCTTGTCGGAGAAAAGTTTTATATTTTTTTCAAATTCAGTTTCAAAAGAAACTCCGTCCACGACTTTCTCAACTTCATCTATTCTTTTCAGTATTTCCGATAACTGTCCGTCTGTCTGATCAGCAAAGCATTTACCGGAAAATGGGTTATCGTGGAACAGCAGTTTTGTTATATATTCCGGTTTGTTCCTGACGCTTTCTCCGTTGAGACAATCGGCATAATGTACTTTATCTAAAACACTTATAACTGCGTTTATTTCATTTCTTACATAATAATTTTCAATATGATCGTTATTAAATACTCTAAATGCCATATTAAATAGGTGTTCAGACAATGAAATTGAATGTAGATGACCTGCATCTCCCCAGTCGGTTATCATGAAACCGAATGCGTTTAATTCGCCCGCTCTTTCTTTCATTAATCTGAAATTTCTCACCGCGTAATCATATCTCGGAAAGAAGCTTTTCCATGTGTTCGTTCCGGGGCAGACGAGGATTTTCGCATCAATACTTTTATAACTTTCAGGCATATCCTTAAAATCGTAATTCCAGTAGCAGACGACTGTATCGGGACCGAGTTTCTTCATCACTTCTGGATTCTTATCTATCATGTCTCCCCAGAGAACGATCTTTCTTTCGTGCTTATTCGCTATTTCTTTAAGTCTGAGAATGTGATTTAAAAATATATCGTCCTTTGAGATGTATTCAAGCAGATGAGCGCTCTTCCCCGCAGCCATATCGTAAACTTCATCGCCGCCGATGTGGATGTATTCCGAATTGAAAGCCTGCGACGCTCTCATGTAAAGGTCGTCTATAAGCTCATAAGTCTGATCCGACACCGATACTGACCACTTTTTTTCCGATTCGGCAAGATGAGAGTATTCGTCCCATTTGAGAATATGGAACATGTGACCGAAGGACTGGATCAGCGGGACCAGCGAAAGTCCTATAGTCCCGGCATAGTCCGAAAGCTCCCTGAACTCCATCACATCATAACCGTCCGCCTCGAAACCGATCATGGGATGTTCGGGTGTTTTAAAAGTATGTTCTATGTTGAAGAAAACGGTATCATAACCGGTGTCCGCAATGTTCTTCAGCATTTGCTTCATCCGTCCGAACTTCGGAACTCTGAACCTTGATATATCTATCATACACGCTTTCATTTTAAAATCTTTCATAAACCACCTGTTTTTCCTGTTTGATCTATAGTTAACAATTTAACGAATTGCTTTACATTATTCAATTTTAAAATACTTTAATTTGTTTCTACTATATAACCGCCTTCATCGCCTGATCCGTGTCCCAGTTCGACAGAATTGCCGGCGCAGGATATCAGATCACGGTCGTGTTCGGTAATGACCAGCGTATTATCGCATATGAGCCGTTCAAATGCTTTTAAGAGCTTTCCAAGGTCACTTATGTCGAGCCCCGCCGCCGGTTCGTCTATCACGATCAGATTTCCCGACGGGTTCTGAAGCAGCCGCTTTATGACGACAAGTCTTTTTCTCTCCCAGACTGACATCGTGTTGAATTTTCTGTCAGGCGTAATATTTTTCAGACCGAAATGCATGATGTATTCTTCTAACTCCGAGATCCTTTTATGTTTTATCAATCCGGACAGTTCGCTTATTCTCATCCGCATAAGATCATCAATGTTATGCCCCGAAAATTTGTACTCCAATATTTCAGGATTGTATTTTCTTCCTTTACAAACCGGGCATACTTTATCCGTTTCTCTCAGGAAATCGAGATTTCCTTTTATATATCCCGATCCCTGACAGACAGGACAGTAACTGTTAGACGAATCGAATACTGACTTTTTCACCTTGTTAAATGAAGCTAATTTATCCGCAATATACTTGTTCAGCTCAAAGTACGATCCGACCGTAACAGATGAATAATGATCTTCTGCGACTATAATTCCGGAAAAATCCGCTTCTATACTCATACAACCTGTCAACCCGTTTTGAAGCGACTCCGCCAGAACTTTAAACACGAGAGTGGATTTGCCGCTCCCGCACGGTCCGTGAACGACATTGAGCGTATTATATGCGAATTCAGCATCAATATTCTTCAGATTATAAAGATGCGCGCCTTTCACATAGAATTTTCGGGCCCCTTCGGGGAATTTATACGCGTCCGTCTTCTCACCGGGTCTGTAGTTTTCAGGTTTTCCCGAATAAGTTACCTTCCCGTTCTCAAGTTCGATAATATCATCGGCGGACGATACGAACCGTTCCTTCGGATCGGCTATAATGACAGTATTTCCCTGTTCTTTCAGCTCACTCAGCGCATCGCTTATCAGGAATTCCTCTTTGTAATAAAGCCCGGCTGCAGGTTCGTCAAGTATGTAAAGAATACCGGTCAGTTCTTCTTCAGCCAGCATTGCCAGACGCAGCCTCTGCTTCTCACCTGATGAAAGCGAATTGTACGACCTGTCCACATTGATATAATCAAGATTGAATTTTTTCAGCCTGTACAGCTTCTTCAAGATCCTGTCTGTCAGCGATTTTCCGTTCTCAATATACAGTAACTCAAAGAAAGTTATCTGAGCCTTGATATCAAGTGTGGTCAGATCACTTAGGCTTTTATCTTTTATTTTGTAGCTGAGTGCGGTTTCGTTAAGACGTTTTCCTCCGCATGCTGGACATTGCCGCCCGCTCAGGAGTCCGTCGAAATTCTTCTTTTTGAGATTGTGCAGATTTTTCAGATAATCTTCTTTGATCAGGTTCGAAAAACCTTTCCAGACCGTTTTAAAGCTGTGTTCACCTGTTCTCCCCGATCTTTCGAACTCCCATTTTACATCGTATTCTTCAGTTCCTGTGCCGTAAAAAATTATATTAAATTCCTTTTCGCCGTACTCGTTCAGCTTCAGTCCCTTTTTTATTCCGTATTTATCCATTACAGTGTAAAGTGAAGCCATATACTGGCCTTTAAGATCGGAAAAGAATTTTCCGGGTTTGTTCCCGTTCAATGCACCTTCTTCAAGAGACAAATTCATATCCGCGACTTTAGCGATATCGACTTCGTCAACTACTCCCCTGCCGCTGCAGTTCGCGCAGGCTCCGCTGATATGCATGAACGAGAAAAGCGAATTGTTCTTCTGATGTTCGGGCAGTTCGCAGTCAGCTTCGGAAAACCTTGAATACAGTAATCTGAACAGTTCATACAGACCGCTGACCTGAGCAAAAGTAATCTTGTCTTCCCTGTTTCTTTCCTGAGAAAGCGATATCGCGGGACTGAGATTCCTAATGGCTCTGAATTCACCTTTTCTGGACGATCCAATGAACTGGCGCGCGTATGCGGACAGCGATGACAGATAAAGATTGTCAGCCTCATTGAACAAAGTATCAACGCACAAGCTTGATTTACCCGAACCTTCACCGCCTTTGATGAGAGTAATTTTATTCTTATTTATTGAGAGATCAATATTTTTGAGCCCGTTCGTAGTCACATCCTCAAGGATTATTTTATCAGGTATTTGCGGCTTTGAAACTTCTTTTTGACTGCTGAGATAGAATATCTTGGCCGTTCTTGACTTTTCGCATCTCAGAATGTCTTTAACCGGCCCCTGATACATCACTTCACCGCCTTCGTCCCCCGCTCCCGGACCGAGGTCGACAACATGCTCTGACTGAGAAATAAAATAGGCGTCGTGCTCGATCGCAATTACAGTATTTCCCAGCCTGCATATATCGTCAAGATTTTTCAGCAGCACTTTCGTATCTGACATTGAAAGTCCGGTCGTAGGCTCGTCAAGCAGGATCAGATTCCCAATTGCCTTCGGATCGAGATATGCGGAGAGTTTCAGCCTCTTGGCTTCTCCGCCTGACAAAGTTGATGTAGGCTGTCCTAGTTTAAGATATCCCAGTCCGAGCCTTTGCAGGATATCCAGTTTATTAAAAATGCTTGTTTCGCCGCTGAAGAATTTACAGGCTTCGGATATCTCCATTTCAAGAACTTCGTAGATATTTTTTCCCTTATATCTTATCGAAAGAACGTCATCGTGAAATCTTTTTCCTCCGCATGTACCGCAGGTTATTCTGATGTTGTCAAGAAAATGCATCGTGATCTCCGTCTCTCCCCTGCCCAGGCATTCTTCACACCTTCCGCTACCGGTATTGAATGAAAATGACGATGCCGAAAATGAATCAGGCTGCTTTGCGAACAAGTTCCTGATATCGTCGAATATGCCTGTATACGTCGCCGCGTTGCTTCTGGAGTTCTTTCCCGGCTGTTTCGCGTCTATCTCAACGACGTTCTTAAATTTATGAGCTGATACTGTGTTGAACCTGTCTTTAGAATTGAAGGAAAAATAACTCCCGACTACTTCATTTACGAGGCTGGATTTTCCTGATCCGGAGACTCCGGTTACAACATTTAAACTGTTAAGCTTAAAATCAACATCAATGTTTTTCAGGTTATTGTGCCTGACACCTGTAAATGAAAGATATTCTGCCTTGTCGTTTGAAGGTTCTTTGAATGATATTTTGCTATTCAGCTCCCGAAAAGTAGAACTTTCTTCCGTATTGAAATCTGATGTTCTTCCGCTGTAGATCAGTTTTCCGCCATTATACCCCGCCCCCGGACCGATGTCGACAAGATGATCCGAAGCCAGTATCGTTTCCTTATCGTGCTCGACGATGATAACGGTGTTGCCTCTGTCGGCAAGCTTCCTGAAAATATTGATCAGCTTCAGATTGTCCGTTCCGTGAAGCCCGATCGAAGGTTCGTCGAATATATACATGACGCCCGACATCTCCGCATCAAGAACAGCTGATATCCTTAGTCTTTGCGATTCGCCGCCTGAAAGCGTGTTCGATCTTCTGTCGGGAGTAAGATATCCCAGCCCGAGGTCTTTCAGCACTCCGCATTTAGCCAGTATCGAAGACGTTATTTCTTTCTGGACATCGTCATTTGCGCTGATATTTCCGAACAGACCGGAAAGCTGCTCGAGCGTCCTGCCCGTATAATAAGGAAAATTCCGTCCGTTGAAAGTCACATTGAGTGACTCATGTTTCAGTCCTGATCCGAGGCAGTGAGGACATGTCTTTGACGCTACGAATCTCAGTATATTGGAATTTCTGTCGCGCTTCAGGATATCCGTCATTATCGGAATAATTCCTTTATAGTAGCCTTCGTCTCTGGGTTTCGCGGTGATCCCCGACCATTTCATCCTTGATTCAAGTGTGTGCTTTCCAAACGGAATTTTTATCTTATTGCTGCCGTAGAAGAGAACATTCCTCTGCTCGGAAGTCAGGTCCTTAAGCTGAACGTCGACGCTGAACCCTTCGCTTCTGCAGACCTGATCGAGAACGTCTATTGTCACCTGGGAATAGATCGTATAACCGTCCTTCAAGGTGATGTTCAGCGCCCTGTCACGTAGAGTTTTGTTCTCGTCTGCGATCAGAAGCTTTTCATCGATGTATTCTTCTTCTCCAAGGCCTTTGCAGTACTCACACTGACCGACGGGATTATTGAATGAGAACATGCCTCTTGACAGCCTGACATCCGGATCCGGACTTTTTCCGCATCTTGCGAAAAGCAGCCGCAAAAAATCCGATATCCCGCTGAGAGTTCCCGCAGTCGAGCGAAGGTCACCTGTGATCGTTTTCTGCCTGATCGATATTACCGGACGGATACCTGAAACTTCAGCGTCGGCTTCCCCCGTTTTGGCGAGGTACTGCCTTGAATAGACAGAAAAGCTCTCGAAGAACCGCCTGTTAGCTTCTTTTTCGATTATATCGTTGACCAGGCTCGATTTGCCTGATCCGGAAACCCCTGTTATGCAGACGAATTTATCGTGCGGGATCTCTACCGAAAAATCTTTAAGATTATGAATATTCGCGTTTTTTATTTTAAGCGTCATTTTATCGCGCCTCTGTGCTTGAGAATAAACTTCGACCTGTCTTTGGGGCTGACCCCTCTGTACGGGATCGTCTTTCCAAGTTCAAGAGGAACTTCCTGATATCCCGAGAACGAAGTTTTATACTTGCCTTTCCCGCCGGTCATTGAATTAAGCGTATTGATGTAATCAAGCGAAGTTGCTACAGGTACCTTACCGTCTATCACGATCTTGCCGTCGATATTCTCTGGAGAACCTATCTCCGCCCGTAAAGCGATCAGGCTGCTTATAATCTTACCGGAACTCTCTTCGGGAGCGGTGATTTTAAATGACATGACCGGCTCAAGAAGTATGCATCCGGTATTAATCAATCCGTTCATGATACCGAGTTTTGTAGCCAGAATAAAATCTCCCGGCCTGGAATGGATCTCATGATCCTCACCGCCGGTCAGCGTTATTTTCAGATCAGTTACCTGCCAGCCGTGGACGCCCTGAGAAAGTGCTTCATCGATCGTTGCTTTTATCTCGTTCTGGTACTTTGCGGCGATCTTATCAACTCCGACCTTTGATTCATAGATCACGCCTGATCCCCGTTCGAGCGACTCAATTTCGAACCGGACGACAGCCCAGCACGGTTTAGGTAGAGTATATTCCTCATATCCCTCACCTTTTACTGCCGGAGTTTCTTTATAGATGACTATCGGGTCGCCGAAGTTCACTTTCATGCCGAACCTCTGCCTGAAAACCGTTTCAAGTATCTCGAGCTGTATCTTCCCCATTATCTTTATATGAAGCTCCCGCTCCTCTCTGAGCCATAAGAAACTTAACGAAGGATCTTCTTCAGAAAGTTCTCTGACAGCCTCTACCAAAGCAGAATAATCTGTTTCGTTCTCAGGTTCTATTCTGACCGTAAGCAGCGGATCGCTCAGTCCGGTATGCTTACACAGTTCAAGCTTCTTCAGCAGTTCGGGATCCGATCCTATTATATCTCCCGCGACTGCATTCTCAAGTCCGCACAATAATGCTGTATCTCCTGCGATCAGAGTATCCACACTCTCAAGTTTCTGCGCATAAATCTTCTTTATCTGAGTAACTTTATTTTCATTTTCCATGCCGTAGCGGATAAGATCCCTGTTCCTTACAGAACCGCTGAACAGCCTGACGCTCGCCATTTTACCTAGCAGTTTATCGAACTCAAGCTTGTACACGATCCCTGAAACTTCATCGTTCTCCGGAGCCGCACAAGGCATTACTTCAGCGATTATATCAATCAGTTCTGATATACATTCATTAAGCTTCGCCGAACCGGTCATTACAGGGAATAGCTTCCTTTCCCTTATACTGCTACTCAAAGCCGATCTCAGTTCATGAAAGGTAATTTCGTCGCCGTTAAGAAATTTCTCTGTCAGGCCGTCATCAGTTGAGGCTATCTGCTCCGTCTGCTCTTCTGAGATGTCATGAATACCTGAAAATTTCTTTACAAGAATGATATCCCTGGAAAATTCTTTCCTGACCTCTTCTGCAACAGCAGCCGGATCAGCTCCAACACGGTCAGTTTTATTTATAAATATCAGAACAGGGATACTCAGCTTTCTCAAAGCTGTCCAGAGATTTTCCGTGTGCGCCTGAACGCCTTCAACGGCCGAAATTACAAGTATAGCGCAGTCTAAAGCTAAAAGAGACCTGTCCACTTCAGCGGAAAAATCAATATGGCCCGGAGTATCGATAATATTTATGACCGCACCTTTCCATTCAAGCGAGACCGAAGCAGCCCGGACAGATATACCCCGTTCCTTTTCGACTTCCAGAGAATCCGTTACGGATGTGCCTTTATCCACCGATCCCGCAACTTTGATCCTCCCCGACAATTCCAGCATCCTTTCTGTGATCGTCGTCTTTCCTGCATCAACGTGGGCTAAAATGCCTATATTTACGAATTTTTTAACCATCTGCCCTAAATATAAGGAAATATATTTAATTTTTCATCTTTTACTTAAGTTCATTAAGCTGTTTTTCAGAGATTGAAGATAATATTTGACATCCGTCGCAAAAATTATTAAAATCAGTTAAAAGTTCATTAGATTATGAAACTGAACGGAGCGGATCATGAAGAAATTACTTTATTTAATAATAACACTATATTTTTCGCTGTTCTCAAAGAACCTGCTGCTTAATCCTGGATGCGAGGATGTTCTTATTTCCGGTGATATACCTTCTTGGGTAGAAGAAACTGCAACAACATGGACACAGAGAGCATCCAATCCTGACGCTTATGAGAAAACTAATTATTTTTTTGCGGGAGCGTGCGCACTCGGCACATTGACACAGATTGTTGATATAAGCACATTTTCGCAGAGAGTAGATTACGGTATTCAGGAATTTGTATTCTCAGTCAGAGTCAGGTCTTATGACCAGGCTCCAGCGGATTTTACACAGTTCAAAGTGGAATATCTGGCTTCAGACACTCTGACAGTTCTGGACACCTATACTTCTCCCTATTATTCCAACACTGCCTCATGGGATCTTGTCTCAGACAGGAGATATGCACCTGCCGGGACCAGAAACATAAAAATAAGTCTCACGAGCGTCAGGAATTACGGTACGAATAGCGACGGATATTTTGATGACGCTTCGCTGGAACCGGTTGAAGAACCTGTCATGATAGCTGTAAACAATCCCTCCTCCTTTCACCTGGTGACGGATAGATTCAATTCTCTGGACGTTTCAGATTTCGCCTCTCCTGCTTTTTATTATATTGACAATGATAATCTGACGGATATGCTAGTAGGCCGATCTGACGGTTATATCAGGTATTATGAGCAGTCTGCTGAAAATTCTGAAGTCTTTACGCTGATTTCCTCTGTTTTCCTTGGTATAGACTTCGGTACAGAACCTTCTCCTTCTTTTACTGATCTGGACAATGACGGGACTGTTGATATGCTTGTAGGGGACGGATGGGGTACAATAGACAGGTACGAGCAGACAACACAGAACTCTTTGAATTTTGTTAACGCTACTCCGGATTTCAACTCCATAGATCAGGGATACGGTGCTTCTCCTGTTTTTACCGACCTTGACGGGGACGGACTTTACGATATGCTGCTCGGAGTTGCTTCAGGCAAATTATGTCATTACGAACAGAACGCTAATAATTCTCTGACTATGACTTTGCGAACCACGGCTTTTAATTCCATTGATGTGGGCGATTACTCAAAACCTGCAGTGACTGATCTTGACAGAGACGGCCTCATTGATCTTATAATAGGTAACTGGATGGGAAATGTTTATCATTATGAGCAGAGTGCGGTAAACTCGACAACTTTCACTCTGAGGTCATCCAATTTCAACGGTATTGATGTCGGCATGAGCGCAGCCGCGCCTGCATTTACCGACATTGACGGTGACGGACTTCTCGACCTTCTTATCGGAGACGGTGACGGATATATTGAGCACTATGAACAGACAGGAGTGTCTTCGATAAATTTCGGCGGTATCGATCTTGGTAATAGTGGGGATGACCATTTTACACTCATATGCGAATATCTCAGAAATAACGTTAACCTGTCAGTAACCGGAGATTTCGAGATCTCTACCGATCCTGGATCAGGTTTTACCGACAATCTTCAGTTGACTTCTTTAGAAGGTAAGGCTTATGCCGAAATCTATGTAAAATTCACACCTGGATCTTCAGGAGTATTAAGTGGTATTATCTCAATATATTCTGAAAATGCTGCGACCAAATACATTACTCTAAGAGGTAGCGGAATCGCTCCGAAGACATGGGTTCTTAACATGCCTGCAGTATATCAGCTGTCATCTGCTGCCCTCAGTTCAATAGATATCGGATACTGGTCACAGCCGGAATTCACAGATTTCGACGGAGATGGTCTGATCGATCTTCTAGTTGGATCCGGAGTCAATATGGCACATTACGAACAGACATCGTTAAGCACAGACAGTTTTGCTTTGGTGACAACGAATTTCAATGGTTTGTCAGCATCGAGTCCGCGTCCCAGTGTCATTGACATTGACAATGACGGTCTGCTCGATCTGATCATCAGCAGTTCCGACAGGTTCAAACATTATGAACAGATATTAGAGAATTCCACCTCGTTTTCACTAGTTTCAAGCAGTTTTAGTTCAATCACTGGACTTTCTTCCCCGAGCTCATCTTTTTCAGATCTTGATTCTGACGGACTTCTGGATATACTGATAGGAGCGTCAGACGGTACTTTAAAGCATTACGAACAGACAGCTTTAAATTCATATAGTTTCACTTTGGTCAGCAATTACTTTAATTTCATAGACGCTGGCAATTATTCCGTACCTGAGATAACTGATCTGGATCAGGACGGTCTTTTGGATCTTCTGGTAGGAAATTACAGCGGCACTATGTATCATTACGAACAGGACTACACTGATCCGTATGTTTTTGAACTTTTATCAACAAATTACCTTGCAACCAGTTTGGGAACTTACTTACATCCTGAATGTTATGATATTGATGGTGACGGGATAGAAGAACTGTTTGCAGGCACTTCTGATGGGAAGATCATAAAATATGATCTGTCTCAAGTTACATCTCTTAGTTTTGGAGAAACATCCGTAGGGTTAAGCACAGAGAATAGCTATCTGCTCCGTTCAAAAGATGTGGTTACTGATCTTGAAATTACGGCACCTTCAGGGTTTAAAATTTCAGCAGACAGCTGTGTTACATTTAACACTTCAATTCAACTATCACCTGTTGACAGAGTTATTTCTCAGGTAATATATGTAAAATTTGAACCTGAAAATCAATCAGCTTATTCCGGGAATGTCAGCCATAGTGCTCAATATGCTGAAAACCTGTTATTACCTGTTTCAGGTACAGGTGTCAATTCAACACTTGTACTCAATATAAACAAATCAGGTTCGGATCTCATTTTAAACTGGGACCCGTATCCTGGCGCTACTTCATATAAAGTTTATTCGTCGGATGATCCATACGGAACGTTCACAGAAGATATTTCAGGTACTTTCGACGGAGAAACATGGACAGTAACATATGCTGACAGCCGTAAATTCTATTATATAACTGCTGCGGACGGGAAATAATCTTAATAAAATTATTCATCCAGTTCTTTTACAACATAATCGAGCGGTTTTTTCT
>QKDR01000153.1 GCA_003252515.1 Candidatus Delongbacteria bacterium
AGGCTCAAAATCCTTCCTGTGCTCATCAATTGCCATCGCATGCCGCGCTATTCTGACATTACTGCCTATTTTAGTATCATAAAATTCATCTTTATCATCAAATAATCCGAGGAATGAAATAGGAATACCCATCGCTCCGACGGTATCCCAGACGCCCACGAATCTTACTTCTTTTGACGGATGTGAATATTTGTTCCTGAATTCTATTGATTTCACACCTTTAGGCGAGTAGTCTTTGCCGTTCTTTTTGTAATGATTGAACGCTTTCTGGATCAAAGCCGCGGAAGGCCTTTTTATTATACCGCAGTTATTTATCAGTCCGCACAGACAGCGAATGGTATATGCGCCTCTGCTGAATCCGAAAAGGAAGATCTCGTCGCCGTCGGAGTAATTCTGAACAATGTAGCGGTAGCCGTCCATTATGTTCTTGTGAAGGCCTTTACCTGTAGCTCCGCCGATAACTTTATCATAGTACGAGCCTATACCCCAGTCGTAGAATACCTGCTGCGGCTTACCGTCGGAACCAACAGGCGCGATCGCCCTTGCAAGCTTAAGCACATTGGTCGGAAAATCTTTGTCAAGATCCTCTTCCGGCCTGTTCCACGTACCATCCGAGCATATAATGATTCGTTTAGACATGTCTGCCTCCTTTTTCATAAATATTTTTGCTTATAACAAATTTCTGAAAATAAAACTTCAAAATCAAGTTGTTTTGTGATATTTACGACGGTGCCGTTGACCATTGTGATACCAATATCCTTTCTATCAATATAGTTAACGGGTTCATTATTCTCAAAATCAGCTTTCCATAACCAATTCAGGTCAACCCAATGTTCAATACGGTGAGTTTCCGGAAAATCATGTGTTTTAGGATTATTATAGGCATTGATATCAGGATCCTGCACAACAGCACCAACCGCTATTACTCTATTCATGTTGTGATAAATTAAAACAAGATCACCTTTTTTAATTTTATCAATTGCTCCATTTCTATCATAAAATGTTGCCGCTTTGTTCTGTCTGAGCATGTATTTGTACCCATTAGGATTTTTATTCATTTCTTTGCTGTTTGTATTTACTAACCATGCTTTCATTTCAATTCTCCCTATATTTATTTTATCTTGTTACCAGTACTTACTTCCATAAAAATTACAATCTCCTTATCATCTGTTAAATTTATAAGATAATGAATTGAAAACGGTGCAAGTCTCTTCGCTTAACAACTCAAAGAATTCATGCACATTTTTTGCTATTTTAGCTACAGTGTCTACCACTTTTTCAATCTTTTCTATTAGCCTTCGACTACAGATATAAGTTGTTCATAATATCGCTTCACCTGAACGACTGATAACATTTCCGCTCTTTTAAAAAGTTCTTATTTGTTATAGCTTTATCATTTATATGTTTATGCTGATTTTTTGAGATATAACAAAGATCACACAATTTCTCGCATCCAGGGGGTACGAAACTCCCGATCCAGATTTCATAATCTATTAACGGCCAGTCAGGACATTCGTTATTTAAATGCCAGACCTTGCTTCCTTTTAATCTTCTGAACTCGCGTATCATTTTCAACTTCTTTACTTTAATATTTTTCTTAACTCTTATTTTAATTATTTGAGGCTGAATAATATATATGCCGTATGTTTTAAACAGTTAAATCAATGTGTATTTATGTCTGACCAGCCTTATTCTGAGAGATTTTTCGTGTGGATTGATTCTACACAAAATTGATGTTTCGAATGCAAAAAAAAAGTCCCTGATTTCTCAAGGACTTTTTCTACAATCTGAAACGGCATTAAGCCGTTTTTTTATTCGGCATAAACATCCGCGATCTTATTTTTATCATCCACCTTAACTGTAATGCTTTTAAAATCCTTCAGTTCTTCAGATGAATAATCCGCATAACTTATCACGATCAGAACATCTCCCGGCTGGGCAAGTCTCGCTATCGCTCCGTTCATGCAGACGGTCCCGCTGCCCCTTTCGCCTTCAATGGTATAAGTCTCCGATCTCGATCCGTTGTTAATATTTACAACCTGTACCTGCTCACCCACAAGAATGTCAGCGGCGTCAAGTATATCTCTGTCTATCGTAATGCTGCCCTGATAGTTCAGATTAGCGTCTGTAACAGTCGCCCTGTGTATCTTCGATTTCTTCATTCTGCGAAGCATGCTTCAATACCCTCTGTAAGTTATTTCACGAGGTCCAGAAGTTCAACATCGAACCCGTCCTCTTTCGAAGTATTTCCCTCGAACCATACGCAGATAGCGTCGCCGTCTCTGAGACCTTTTGATTTCCATGCGTCATCGATCATTGTAAAGGGCATTTTTTTCTCTTCTCCGATCACGGATTTTACAGTCATATCCGGTCCGCCCGATTTCAATCTGACGACCTGACCTCTTTTGAATTTTGCCATTATTTTTACTCCCGGTTAAAGTTTTAATACCTTGTCATTTGTAATATAATGAATACATAGTTTAATCACAATAATAAAAATTTTTATTTCAGTTGGATTTCAAATAAAAACTCAGCATAAGATAAATAAGATATAAACTCAGAAGTATCACGCCTGAAAACCTTGTAATCCTACGGAATTTATATCCTATAGGGAATAGTATAAGAGTTACGATAAGCATTCCCGGTCCCCAGAAAATAATATTGTCGGGATTGACTGGAAAAGGTTTTGTTGATGCGCTTAACCCCATCACAAAAAGTATATTGAAAACATTGGAGCCGATTATATTTCCCACTCCAATATTCGTGTTATTCATTTTAAGAGCCTGTAATGTCGCTACGAGTTCCGGAAGTGATGTTCCTATCGAGACTATAGTAAGACCGATCGCCAGCTCGGACACACCGGCTGCTCTGGCTATGCCGGAAGCTCCGCCGATCGTGAACTCTGATCCTATATAAAGACCTATTATACCCATTACGATCATTATTATATCTTTCGATCTGCTCTGACCCGAAGGTATCTCATCTTCTTCCAGAAGCTCCTCGTGACGCGCTTTTGCTCTTTTATATATGAAGAAGATATATCCTGCGAACATCGCGATCATGATCCCCCCCTCATACCTTTCGATCCTATTGTCAAGCATCATGAGGTAAAAAACAGCGGAAACCAGAAACACTATCGGCAGATCGACCTTCAAAGTGGATAATCTCATTTGTATAGGTTTTATCGCCGCTCCAATTCCAAGGATAAGAGCTATGTTGCAGATATTGCTTCCGATGATGTTCCCGATACCTATATCGCCTCTGTCCGACAGATTGGCGAGGAAACTCACGAAAAGTTCCGGAAGAGAAGTGCCGAATGCTACAACTGTCAGACCGATCACGAAAGGGTCGATATTGTAGGAGACCGAAAGCGCTTCGGAACCTTTTATAAGTGAATTGCCGCCTTTTACAAGAATGAAAAGACCGCCGGTAAGAAATACGGACAACATTACTATATTTTCAGTTCCAGGTATGCTTGCTATCAACTCATACATAAATTCAGGCCGCCGGTGTGTTTTAGTTTAAAAATCAATTAAGGGAATCGTTATTTTTTCCAGCTGATATTTAAAATATCTGTCGGTCATACTGGCTATAAAATCCCTCACCTTCTCTGCGTCTTTTGCGCCGTCTACATATTCATGGTTCTTAGAATCAAGAAAGTGTCTGAATATATCCGACTTACTGTTCTTTTTCTCAAGATCGTCAAGAAAAGTTTCAAAGAGAACTTCGAACCCTTTTTCTATCTTTCTTCTCTCAGGCTTAAGTTTTTCATTAAGGTATATAGAACTGTAATTGAATTTCTTTAAATTCCTCAGAGCTTCTGCAGTCGGAGCTGAGAATTCAAGATGGTCCTTGTCCCAGCTGTTGATGATTATATCTTTAACAAGCGTATCGATTATTGTGCTGTTGTTGCTGCCCAGTATACTGGTTATATTTTCCGGTATATCGCTCCGGGAAAGTAATCCCAGTCTGATAGCGTCTTCAATGTCGGTACCGATATACGCTATAGTATCAGACATCCTGATCACGCATCCTTCAAGTGTCATAGGAGCATCGGCGGGATCGGAGATATAGTTCCTGTCAAGATATTTAAGCACATCATGTTCCGCTTTTGATTTATCAGGAGATAGTTTATCTTCGTCTATCTCGCCGTTGTGCGAAACGATCGCGTCTTTTGTCTGCAGCGTAAGATCCATACCCTTGCCTTTATAGGACAGTTTTTCAACTATATAAAGACTGTGCACATTATGGGAAAAACCGCCTATACCTGCCGCACGACACAAACGGTCGAGATATTTCTCTCCGTCGTGCCCGAAAGGAGTATGTCCGAGATCGTGTCCCAGAGCTGCCGCTTCTATCAGGTCCTGGTTTAGAGAAAGAGCCTTTCCGATCGTTCTGGCTACCTGAGCTACATACTGGATATGTACTATCCTGTTTGTTATCTGCTCGTCGAGAAGCGATGAAAAATAAATGACCTGAGTCTTACCGGCAAGTCTCTTATATGCCCCGGAATACATGATCCTGTCCCTGTCAATAGAGAAAGGAGGCCTGATCTCTTCTCCTGACCCTCCTTTTCTTATCGCGTCAGAGTTCTTGCAGGCGAATTCTGAAAGCAGAGAATCATATTTCTTCTCTACAGATCTCCGTATTTCACCGTAATCCTTCATCAGTCGTCTTCCTCAATATCCGTTACTATGAGCTCTCTAGTCTTAAAATGGTAATCGACCTCTATACCGTATTTTCTGTGCCCGATCTCTTCCCTTGCGATCACATGCGGATAACCTTCCTTTTTAAAAACACGCATAATGAATTCATCAGACCAGTTCCTTGTAACCAGACCTGCAGCTTCCAGTTCTTCAGGCGTAGTCAGGTTCTCATTATCAGGATCGTCAGTCACCCAATAACCGTTCATGTCATATTGAGCCTGTATAAGCTGAACGTTCACCATAACAGCGCTTTTCAGAGATGAGATCACTGCTTTCTTAATATATATCCTGTATGATATTAGTCCCGTTGCGGAAAGCACCGCTATAATAGTCGTAACTGTTATCAGTTCGACAAGTGAAAATCCCTTTAAGGACAATTTCATTACAGACCGGCTATTTTACTTTTATCCCGAGTCTTTTCAGAAGCGGTTTTTCACTTACCGGACGGCCTCTGAAGCGCTCGAAAAGAATATTCATATCCTCGCTGTCGCCTTTTTCAAGTATGTTCTCCATGAATTTTCTTCCGCTTTCCCTGTCGAGAATGGATTTCTTTTCCTCGAAAGCCGAGAAAGCGTCCGCATCGAGAATATTCGCCCACATATAGCTGTAATATCCTGCCGCATAACCTCCTGCGAAAATATGTGTGAACGCCGCCTCCATATATGAATCTTCAATGAACGGCATCTCATTATATTTCACATACATTTTTTTGTATACATCATGAGCGGACGGCATTGTTTTCTTCATGCTTTCCGTGTGGTGAAGGCTCATATCGAACATTCCGAACGTGATCTGCCTTCTTGTGTTTATGGCTTCCATGAAATTATTCGATTTTACAAGCCTGTCCATGAGAGAAACCGGCATTGTTTTACCTGTTTTATAGTGTTTTGTAATGATCTTTAGACCCGCTTTACTTGTGGCGAAGTTCTCGTGGAAGGATGACGGCAGCTCGACGACATCCCATTTAACATGAGCGCCTGACGTTGATGAGAGCTCTGTAAGGCTCAGCGCGCCGTGAAGCGCGTGACCGAATTCGTGGAACAGTGTCGTGACCTCGTCGAACCTTAAAAGCGACGGCTTCTTGCCGACAGGAGGCGTAAAATTGCAGTGAACTCCTACCTGAGGTACGGTCTCTTTTCCCTTCAGGGTTTTTCCGGATACATACTGATTCATCCATGCGCCGGGTCTTTTCAGTCCTGTTCTGGGATAAAGGTCAACAAAAAGATAAGCTCTCAGTTTCTTTTTCTCATCAAAAACTTTGTAGACCGTAACATCTTTATGCCATACGGGGATACCTGTTACTTTTTCATATTTCAAGCCGTATATTTTCCCCGTGATATCAAAAAATCCCTGAATAGTGTTGTTCGCTTCAAAGTATTCACTGACTTCGGTCTCGTTGAAGGTATATCTCTCTTCTTTCAGTTTATTCGACCAGTACGTTATCTCCCAGGGCATCATTACGTCGGATTTTAACTTTCTTGTTTTATTTCTGAGTTCGACTATCTCTTTGTATTCCTTTTGTGATATCTTTTCAAGTTTCGTGGCTATATTGTCGAGAAAGTTCATCACGATCTCCGGAGATTCGGCCATTTTTGTCTCGAGAGAATACTCAGCGTAAGTTTTAAACCCCAGAAGATTAGCTTTATCCTTCCTCAGCTTCAGTATCTTTTTTATCAGAGGTCTGTTGTCCATATCTTTATGAGTACCTCTCTTGTAATAAGCTCTCCACAATTCCTCTTTCAGCTTATCGTTCTCAGAATACTTCATAAAAGGAAGATAGGACGGCATGTCAAGATTGAACACCCAGACATCTTTTCCTTTCCCCGCGATCTTTAACTGTTTTGCTTTTTCTTTAGCGCCGGTGATCACATCTTCAGGCAGTCCTTTCAGATCTTTCTTATCTTTAATTATCAGATTATACGCGGATTTAGTTACATTGTCGGAATATTTCAGTGACAACTGAGTAAGTTCAAGATTTATCTTCTTAAGCTTAGTCTTATCCTTATCGTCCAGTTCTGCTCCGGAAAGGATAAACCCTTTCATTACATTATCAAGATGTCTTTTTCTTTCACCTTTCAGCTTTTTAGCCTCTGCAGTCTTACTGTACTCTTTGTACATTTTGTAATTGTCAGGATCCATGGACATTTCGTTGCTGAATTCAGTCAGAAGCTGCATTGATTTCTGATATTCGGCATTCACCTCGTCGTTCGACATCAGATAATATATCTGACCCATCGGCATAACCACACGGCTGATGTCTTCTGAAAGTTCCATTGAAGGTATCATTGTGTTCGCGAAAGTTCTTTTTTCTTTCAATCCGATAAGTTTTTTTGTCCTTGCTTTCGCTTCTTTTATTATCTCTTTTGTGGCAGGAACGAAGTGCTTTGCGGTGATCTTGTCATACTGTGCGAAATACTCTTTACTCAGTAACGGATTCTTCATTTTGGTTTCCCCTTAACTATTTATAATTTAACTTGACATTTTAAAGAACAGATACGGAATATAATGAATTTCTGCCGTAATGCAAAACATAAAATTATCGTTTTAAATGCAGAAATATTTAAAAGTTCTAATAAAATTTCTTTCTTGCTATTTGCGCGCGTTTTCATTATATTCGCATTTCCTTAGAAATAAGGGTATTTGATAATTAATTAAATAAGCAAAAGCGGCATGTTCGAAGAGCTGAGCGGAAAGCTCGAACACATATTCAAAACTCTTAAAGGTCAGCACAGGATCTCGGAGGATAATATCAAGGCGTCTTTAAGAGAAGTGCGGGTAGCTCTTCTTGAGGCTGATGTCAATTATAATGTGGTTAAAGATTTCATCAGCAGAGTGCGAGACAGGGCTATAGGTGAAAAAGTGTTTGAAAAGATCACTCCGGGTCAGCTGATAATTAAATTCATTCACGAAGAACTTGTGAGAGTACTTGGAGGCGGAACAGCCGAAGTAGAGATGCAGAAGAGCGGACCTACCGTTATTATGATGTGCGGTCTTCAGGGATCCGGTAAAACCACACATACTGCAAAACTGGCGAGCTACTTCAGAAAAAAGAACAAAAAACACCCGCTCATGGTAGCTGCAGACATATACAGACCGGCAGCTGTTGATCAGCTGAAAACACTCGGTAAGCAGCTTAATATTCCTGTTTACTCTGAGGATTCGAAAGATGTTGTCGCGATCTGCTCTAATGCGCTTGATCATGCTGCTCAGAACAAGAACGACCTTGTGATCCTGGATACTGCCGGAAGGCTGCACATTGATGAAGAAATGATGAACGAGCTTATCAGGGTCAAGGAAAAGGTGCAGCCGCACGAGATACTGTTCATCGCCGACAGCATGATCGGACAGGACGCGGTCACGACCGCGGCCGAGTTCAATGAAAAGCTGAATTTCGACGGTGTTATACTGACCAAGATGGACGGGGATTCAAGAGGCGGAGCGGCTCTTTCCATCAGGGAAATTACCGGAAAGCCGATCAAGTTCGTCGGAACAGGCGAAAAACTGGATGAGATAGAAGCTTTTCATCCTGACAGGCTTGCGCAAAGGATACTCGGCATGGGAGACATCCTCTCTCTGGTCGAGAAAGCTCAGGATAATATGGATCAGGCTGAAGCCGAAAGGCTGGCCAAAAAACTTGAGAAGGAAGACTTTACCTTTGAGGATTTTCTTGCACAGATCAGACAGATCAAAAAGATGGGTTCAATAAAGTCCATGCTGAAGATGATGCCCGGTATCGGCAATAAACTCGATGCTATGGATATTGACGAAAAAGCTTTTGTTAAGATCGAAGCTATAATCCAGTCTATGACGAAAAAGGAAAGAAGTAAGCCCAATATGCTCAACGGATCGAGAAAATTAAGGATCGCCAAAGGATCCGGAAGGAGCGTTCAGGAGATAAATCAGCTCATTAAGCAGTTCGAACAGATGAACATGATGATGAGGCAGATAAGAAAAATAGGATTCAATAAACTGGCCAGAGGAATGTTCGGGGCTCCACCCCCGAAACGGCCGTATTAATTGTGTAATGGGCGTACCGGACTGGTTCCCGGACGTTCATTAAATTACATAAAACAAATAACCGGAGGAAAAATGGTTAAACTGAGAATGACCAGACTGGGTAAAAAGAAAAGCCCTTTCTACAGGATCATCGCGATCGATTCCAAAAAAAGAAGAGACGGTGACTATATCGAAAGAATAGGTCTCTACAACCCGATAGCTTCAGGCAAAGCGGTAAGACTGACGATCGATGAAGAAAAAGCGATCAAATGGCTGCTTGAGGGAGCCCAGCCGTCACCGACCGTAAAGAACCTTTTCAGTGAGCTCGGCATTATGCTGAAATACGATCTGAAAAGAAGGATCAAAAAGCAGAGAGTTGAAAGAGAAGGAACGAACGGCAAAAAAGTCATCAAATATATCGCGGTCACTGACGATAACGGAAATCCTGTAAGAAAATATACTGACGATCAGATCGAAGAAGCTTACAAGAACTGGCTGCTGATGCAGGAAAAGAAGAAGAACAGAAAACCGGTAGAGAAAAAAGTTCTGTCAAAGAAAGCTAAAGCTAAAATAGAAGCTGAGAAAAAAGCGGCCGCTGATGCTGCAGAAGCTGCTAAAAAAGCCGCAGAAGACGCTAAGAAAGCTGAAGAAGAAGCAAAAAAAGCGGCGGAAGCGCCGGCTGCTGAAGAAAATAAAGCCGAATAACAGATGATTGATCCCGATGACTATATATTTGTCGGAAAATTAGGCAGAACGATCGGGATAAACGGTTCATTGACAATAGTACCATTAACATCATTTCCGGAAAGGTTCGGCAAGATGAAAAAATTCTTCCTTACCAGTGATAAAAAAACTCCTTTCGAGCTGGATGTTGAGGAAGTCTCCTATCAGGACAGCAGGATCATCGTTAAACTGAAAGGTATTGACACCGAAGCTAAAGCAAAGGAGCTCACAGGGTACAGGATAACCGTTCATAAAAAAGACAGGGTTAAACTTCCGAAGGACTATTACTTTATTGAAGACCTTCTGCTCTGCGAAGTTTTTGAAAAGAGCGGTAACCTGATCGGGAAAATGAAAGATGTTATGGATATGTCCTCCAACGACATTTATGTGGTTGACTACAAAGGACAGGATGTCCTCATACCTGCGATATCGCAGTTCGTGAAGGATATTGACATAGAAAACAAACGGATCACAGTAGAACTGATAAACGGAATGCTTCCTGATGAAGATTGACATTATCACGGCTCTTCCCGAACTTCTGTCGGGCTATGTGAACGGATCCATCCTCAAGATCGGCCGGGATAAGGGCATCATTGATGTCAGGGTTCACGACCTCAGAGACTGGACTGAAGACAGACACAGAACGGTCGACGATTCTCCATACGGAGGAGGACCCGGTATGATAATGAAGATCGAGCCATTCGTTAAAGCGATTCGTGACCTGAGAACCCTGAAATCGGTCGTCATTATGCCGACACCGTCTGGCGAAGTCTATGATCAGAATATCACAAGAGAATTTCTTGAGATGAAACATCTGATCATAATCTGCGGACACTATAAGGGTATAGACGCCAGGATCGAACATTATGTTGACAGATTCATTTCAGCCGGTGACTTTATATTGACCGGAGGAGAACTGCCGGCGGCAATGATCGCCGACTCCGTATGCCGCCTGATCCCCGGAGTGATCTCCGATATCGGATCAGCTGAATCGGACTCGTTCGAGAACGGTCTCCTTGACTGCGGTTATTACACAAGACCGCCCGTCTTTGAGGAACACGAGGTCCCGCCAGTACTGATCTCCGGGAATCACAAAGCTATCGACAAGTGGAGAATGGCTGATGCGCTGGAAAGAACAAGGTCGAAAAGACCTGATCTGTTTGAAAAGTATAAGAATAATTAAAATAAAAGAGGTAAAAGATGGATTTTTTACATTCACTGACTCCCGAGCAGATTAAGACCGATGTGCCGGACTTTCACGCAGGAGACACTCTTGATGTACACCTTAGGATCGTTGAAGGCAACAAAGAAAGGATACAGGTGTTCTCAGGTGTAGTTATCCAGGTAAAAGGAACTGGTGTCGGTAAAACATTTACTGTCAGAAAAATATCTAACGGTATCGGTGTCGAAAAGATACTTCCGATAAACTCTCCCTTCATTGACAAGATCGTCAAAGTTAAGGAAGGTAAAGTGAGACAGGCAAGAATTTACTATTTCAGAGAAAGAAGAGGTAAATCGGCCAGGATCAAGGAAGTTAAAAGAAGCAAATAGACTACATAATGAAAAAGGCTGCATTTGCAGCCTTTTTCATTTATTAAAGGATTTTACAACTCTGTCAAGTTCTCTCTTAACATCTCTTTCCTTTATCGCATCTCTTTTCTCGTATTCTCTTTTTCCTTTGCATAAACCGATCTCGATCTTGATCAAATGCATTTTCCTGTAAACTCTTAAAGGTATCACGGTTAACCCGGTATTAAACAGTTTTATCTTCAGTTTTTTCAGTTCTCTTTTTTTCATAAGAAGTTTTCTGTTCCTTGTGGTTTCATGATTGAATATATTAGCTTCTCTGAATTCAGATACATGCATTCCTACAATAAACAGTTCGTCCCCAAAGAATCTGGCATAACATTCTTTTAACGATACTTTTCCGGCTTTGATCGATTTAACCTCACTACCGACAAGAACGATACCCGCTTCGTACTTTTCAAGTATCTCATAATCATGAAATGCTTTTTTATTTTGAGCCAGATTTATATTTTTAGTTTCTTTGGGCATTCGCCTTTTCCTTGTTTCGATGAGGAATAAAAAGACGCGTAAACGCGTCTTTTAAATTATATTTTACGCCAGATCTATTCTATTCAATTCCTGTAAAATCCCCGATCGTGAACTCAATTATCGGGTTTGTTTTGCTGTTGTCGAACTTAACGCTCATAGGATATTCTGTTTTTTCAAAAATACCGGTCTTTCTTATAATATACTTGTTTATATTCTCTACATCTTCCACGTTGTAGAATATCTCTCCGATAAGCTCGAAAAGCAGTACATTGGCCTCCTCGTTCGAAAGTCCTTCGGAGTTATGGATAACGTGAAGACCTGTAACCTGACCCTCCTTCATACTGAAATAAAGTGAGATTCCACTGCCGGTGAACTTTAATGTCTTCGTTGCATTCTGAGTATAAACAAGATCTTCCTTGTAGTCAGGAGTAAGATATGATGACAATTGCTGATAAGTCATTTTCATTACTGACCTAGTATCATTTCTGGCACTTGAAATAGCAAGATTGTATTCTTTTTCTTTCTGCATTTCTATATTTTTTCTAAGCCTTTCTTCTTCACGTTTTTTCTGTTTCTCAGCCTCATCCTTTCTTCTCATGATCTCCATTTCAGTCAACTCATAAGGTTCAGAATAATAATCGGTTTCAAAAAAGAATTTATTCTTTGTAAAACCTTCGATATATCCTCTTTCTTTGTTATATACCCTGATCCTTGTCAGTTCAAGTCCTATCTTTCCGTTCACTATTTCAACGAACTCTTTTGAATAAATATAAGTAATCGGTTCTGCAAATTTTGATTCATCCGCATATACCGGTACTTTTCTGTTTTTGATCCATCTGAATTTTGACCAGTGTGGCTCAACTTTCGTTTTATAGAACTCTTTCCCGTTCTCATCGGTAATTATATCGTCAGCTGTCTTTGCGGTCTCAATTCTATTCTCAGGCCTGATATCGTCCATTTTAAATTTTGGTTTAGTACTACACCCCAAAATCAATATTGAAATAAGTAATAGAATGACATATCTTGTTTTCATCCTTTACCTCCTGTAGATTAAGGATTATTTCTTAGTAAGTCTGTCTATTTCTGCCAGCCACCCTTCAACAGCCTGTTTCGTAAGAAAATCTTCTTTAGCGATATTTAAAGATTTTCTGGCGTCGTCATATTTTTTCATTTTTATAAGAGCGATACCTCTTTCCAGATGCCCCAGACTGTACTTGCTGTCCTTGCTGTACTGAATCGCCTTGTCCGCATATTCGAGAGCGCTTATAGCTCTTCCCTGCACATTGTACAGCTGCGCCAGTCTGATGCACAATTCATAATATTTCCTGTAGCCTTTTGAACCCAGTTCGATACCTTTAAGAAATACAGAAACAGCTTCATCAATGAGCTTATCTTTTTCTTCTTTGTTTTTGCTGAGAGAACTCAGTTCAACAAGTGACCCTCCGAGAGCATTGTATGTTTTATGGTCCTTTGCATCAACCTTAAGTGCTTTTCTGTAATAATCAATCGCTTTTTCGGGATCGTTCTTTTTTGTCAGATAAACACCGCCTATCAGATAATATGCGTTATCCGGTTTATAATATTTAGCCATCTTTATATAATATTCTATTGCCAGATCCGGATTCGTCTGGGTAATATCGTTCCCGACTTTATAATATATCTTTCCTCTGTCCTCATCGTTTTTCAAACCCTCAAGATATTTTTCCATTTCATTATAATCACCAAGCTCTGCACAAACATCAGCCGCCTGATAATAAGCTTCATCAAAATCGTTTTTTATCTTTATTGCCTCATTGAATTTCTCTAAAGCCTCTTTAAAATTCTTATCTTTTTTCAGCTGTATACCTTCATTATAGGATGCTTTGTGAAGATTTTCCGATTCATCTTTGCATTTCAGATAATCTTTTCTCAGGTTCTCGGACTCTTCCCATAATTTATTATATTCGGGCAGAAGTTCATCATACTGAGCCTTTGTTATATCAGTGCTTTTCATTTTTGTTTCGACTTCTTTCCATGCGTCGAGTTTATCTTCATAAAGCTTTTTTTTATCGGCACAGGGTTCTGCTGCAAAAATAACCGCTGTTAAGGCAAATATCATCAGGTTTATAAGTATTAAACGCATCTCTTTCTCCATTACGTTTTACATCGGTTTCATACGAGTATGTAAAAAACTGAAAATTTATTCATTTAGCAAGTAAAAATTATACTTTTTTTCCTCCTCTTATTTTATTTTTCAAGGCTATCTCAAGAACTTCATCAATGTGCTTGACCGGCCTGATATCGAGAGAGTCGACAACTTCTTTCGGAATATCAGCGAGATCCTTTATGTTGTCATGTGGTATTATAACGATTTTTATTCCGGCTTTCTGCGCGGCAATTATTTTCTCTCTCAGTCCGCCGATTTCCATCGCTTTTCCCCTTAACGAAATTTCTCCGGTCATTGCAACATCTTTATTCACCGGCGTTTTTGTATAAAGGGAAATAATCGCGGTAGTTATCGCCAGACCGGCGGAGGGACCGTCTTTCGGTGTGGCCCCGTCAGGTACATGTATATGAAGGTCGGATTTCTCATATTTTTTCAGATCTATGCCTAGAGAAGAGGCATTGGCTCTCATATAGCTGATACCTATTTCCGCAGATTCTCTCATAACTTCTCCCAGCTGCCCGGTAATTTTTACTCTTTCCGAACCTTTCATCAAATTCGCTTCTATAAACAGTATGGATCCTCCCGCCGGCGACCAGGCTAGTCCGGTGCAGACCCCTATCTCATTTTTCCTGTTCGCCATTTCAGGAGTGATGAATTTATTACCGAGATATTCTTTAACTTTCTTTTCATCTATATTAACACCTGTTTTTTCACCTTTTGCTTTAAGTACCGCAACTTTTCTACATATCTTCTCTATTCTTTGTTCCAGTTTACGCACTCCGGCCTCTCTGGTAAAGTTCTGTACTATGAACTCTATTGATTTGTCTGAGAACCTTATATCCTTTTCTGCCAGGCCGTTCTGCTTCATCTGCCTTTTTACAATATAGTTTTTGGCAATAGCGATTTTTTCCTGAATGATATAGCTTGGAAATTCGATCACTTCCATTCTGTCGTAAAGCGGTTCCGGTATATATTCCGGATAATTTGCGGTCATAATGAACATGACTTTTGAAAGATCGAAAGGAACATCCAGATAATGATCGACAAATGCTGTGTTCTGTTCAGGATCAAGAGCTTCCAGTAAAGCCGCTGACGGATCACCCTGATTGCTGCTTGTCAGTTTATCGATCTCATCAAGCATCATAACGGGATTCCTTACTCCGACGTGTCTGAGCTGCTTGATTATTATTCCCGGCATTGATCCTATATATGTTCGTCTGTGACCTCTTATTTCAGCTTCATCCCTTACTCCGCCCAGAGATGCTCTCGCGAATTTTCTGCCCATCGCTCTCGCTATTGATTTTCCAATAGAAGTCTTACCGGTTCCCGGAGGTCCGACCAGGCAAAGAATGCTCCCCTTGCCGTCATCGGTGAGTTTTTTTACAGCCATATATTCGAGAATTCTTTCCTTGATCTCTTTAAGCCCGTAATGGTCTTCATCAAGTATCTTTCTGGCCTTATCGATATCTATCTCCGCCTTTATCTCTTCATTCCAGGGGAGATCAAGCAGCCAGTCGAGATAAGTTCTCGCTACAGTATACTCGCTTGAGGCGGACGACATGCGGTTAAGCCTTTTCAACTCTCTTTTAGCAGCTGTCTGCGCCTCTTCCGGCAGTTTCTTTTTGGCAAGTTTTTTCTGAAGCTCTTCAAGTTCCTGTGATTCGTCGTCGGTCTCTCCGAGTTCTTTTTTAATAGCTCTTAACTGTTCTCTGAGGTAATAATCTTTCTGATCTTTTTCAAGCTCTTCGTCAACATCTTCCTGTATTTTCGTGGTAAGTTTCAGAAGTTTTAGCTCCTTATTAAGATATGATGACAGAAGTATCAGCCTTTCTTCAATATCCGTTTCCTCAAGTATCTTCTGCCTTTTATCGATCGGGAGATTCAGATTGGACGCTATGAAATCCGCTACCTTTGACGGTGTTTTTATCGTATTGAGAGCTATTCTGAGCTCATCAGGTATATTATGGGACAAATTTATTATTTCCGTGAAAGTCTCGGTTACCGACCGTAACAGTGCCGTAAGTTTGAGACTTTGAGTTTTTTTCTCCTTAAGCTGCTCAACTCTGCCGATAATGTAAGGTAATTCTTTCTCTACCTTCTTAAGTTCTATTCTTCCCAATCCCTGAACGAGTATCCTGGCCGAGTTGTCGCGATCACCTCGGAACATTCTTAAAATAAGTACGGCTGTTCCGACACTATAAATTTCCGCATTTTTGAATCCGCTGTTATCATCTGGTTTGTTTGCAAAAATACCGACAATTTTGGTCGAACTCACCGAATCATTGATCAGCCTGATAAGCGATTCGTCGTTCACAATAAGGGGCATGATCACATTCGGGAATACTACCATATTCATCAGCGGAAGGATAGGCAGTTTCTCAGGTATATTGAATGTTTTCTTATTCTGATTCGAATTATTTTTATTTATTACAGGCATTTTTCCTCCGGGAGATTTTTATATCTTTTTTGCTGAAATAATATAGAATCCTTTTCTGTAGCATTGTTTTATAGAATTTATATCGATTTTTACTGGAAGATTGATAACTCTTTCAAAAGGCCCGAAATCTATCTCCATCTTATAATAGTGTCTTTTCCTGTCACAACCGGCCTGTTCTCTGACACCTTTGATCATTATATGATCGTCGTTCATTTCAGTCTCAATCGTTTCAGGATCAACATAGGGTATATCTGCAACAATATACAGTTCGTCCCTGATCTCATAAACATCTACTCTCGGCCTCCACCCCAAAGATTCATCACAGATAAAAGTTTTGTGGCTGTTGAAATAATGGTATTGTTCTGATTCATGAATAATGCTGTCGACATTATACTTGATCATTTTTTTCCTGAATTTATCCATCTTTTAACCTCCGGAATACTTATATGGCCCAGTATTTGTTCTGAAAACTTTCTCTCTTTTCAGAAGGCATATTGCTTATAAGTTTCGATGAAAGAAGATTAAGCTTCTCTTCAAAAAATTCCGAATTCCTTATAAGTGATTTATTTTTGAAATAGAAATATGAGGACAATATGGGAAAATAGCTGTCGAATATATAACCCTTTCCGTAATTTTCCTTACCAAGTTTTACCGTAATCTTCAATGAATTAACATAATCTTCGTTAATCAGGCATTCAATCACATCAAAATAACCATAAATATAAGGCATATCGGCAAAATTATTCTTGAGCTCCGTTATATAATTTTTGAGCTCCGATTCTTTCAACCTTTCTTCAAAATTATTCATTGAATTGTTAAAATACTTCATGACCAGAAGCATCCTGATAAATCTTGACGGCGACTTCGGTATTTCCTGTATAATACTCTCGGTGACTTCTTTTGAATACATTGAAAAAATAAGTTCTATATGGCTGACAAGAGATTTTATCCCGGGTGAATTTTCAAGTTCCGGATAAATTCTGAAAATGTTAATCTGATAATTCTTGTAACCTTCAGGATCTTTTATAATGTAATGATAGTATGCGAGGGATACAATAAATCTTTTTATTTCATCTTTATTTTCCACTTTGCTGATAAGATTCATCGCAAATCTTATATTAATTTCCACATCACGCCATCTTCCCGTACCTATAAGAAACATTATGTATTTATTATATATTCTGAACAGTCCCAGATAGTCTCTGAATCTTTTTCCGAGCGTTATAGCTTTTTCGAACTCAATGTCGACCTTTGAGGAGGTCTTTCTCATATTCGTCATCGTTTCGATCTTATCGGATATAACGGTTATAAGATTGTTGCCTATCGTTTTTTTGACAGATATCTGTTCGATTTTTGAAAGAACTTCATAAGCTTTGCGTAAATTCCCGCTCCTGAGCATCAGATTGGCGAATAAATAATTTAGTGTAAGTTCTTCGACTTTATTCAGGCTTCGGGAAGTATCGTTAAGTACTGATTCGCACAATTCTGAAGCCGTCCTGGTCTTTCTGTTTACTATCAGATCAAAAATAAGTATAAGATAAATATCAAGAGTTTCATCAGGATAAACAAAATCTGCTTCAAGATATTTATATATGTGGATCAGCTTTAAATATATCTCAGATTTCTGGATAAGCACGGAATTGCTGAAAAATTCACCGGCAGCTTTTACAGTATTAAGCGTATCCTCATCAAGCAGCCCGGCATTCTTTTTGAGTTCATGATCTATAAGATCCTTGCATATCTTTATTCTGCCTGTCCTTGTCAGAAAAGTTAGTCTTTTAAAAAGAACTCTGACATATTCTTCAAAATCACCGGAGTCTTTCAGAATCGATGACGCTTTCTTCAGGAACTCCGATTTTTTATGTAGAGATATCTGATTTCTTGTAAAACAAAGGCTGTCTGAAATAATCTGCGCATATTCCCTTGATTTCTTCGGTATTTTAATCTTTTTCAGAAGCTCTTTATAATAAACGAACGCTTCGTCAAAACTCCCCATAGCTATAAGAAGAAGATACAGATCTTTCAGGATGGAAATCCTTGTTTTTGTAGTAATATTAAAGCTTTTATAATAAAATATGAGAAAGTTCTTCCTGTCGATGTTAAGATTATTCTCACGGCAGTACTCTATTGTCTCTTTCAGTTGTTTTTTCTTTATTTTTCCTTCAGCTGAAGATTTTATCAGACAGTATGTGTAAGTTATAAGACTTCTTTTCTTTTTACTTCCATAATATTCTGTAAGTTTATCGTAGAATTTCTGCCTGTCTTCTTTTGATACATTCCTAATAACTTTTGTAAAATTCTCGTTCTTGATAAAATAATACTTGTCACCTCTTTTAATTCTAAAATCTATCAGGCTCATCCTCTGAAGCTTTGTCATTATAGCTCTAAGGTCATCGATCTTGAAAATATGTTTTATTTTGTCGTAGTTCGCACCTTCGTCAAATTTTCCTGCAATGAACAGAAAAATAAATTTCTCGTTCAGAGAAAGGTTTGCAAAACGGGCCTGATATATATCTACTATTTTTGAGTGATAACTTATCGTCTCCGGAAATTCAAATTCGTATTTTTCATCCTTCAGATTAAAATATTTATGACTTATGAGAAATTCCAGATAAC
>QKDR01000110.1 GCA_003252515.1 Candidatus Delongbacteria bacterium
TGCGCCTTCGGAATCTATGATCTGCCCGTCGTCGTCCTTAGTCACGATCTTAAGCCAGACCGTCTCGAATCCGGAGTAACCCGTCGAATCGATCTTCGTTTTTACGCTCGTTTTAGCGGATGCTTTAAGATAAGGGTCTGTATTCCCCCGGATATTTTTCTGTCCGTCGAAAATGATCGAGACATCTTCTACGGCAAAAGAAAGAGCGGAATAATTACCTGTGCCGTTCCTTCCCGAAACCGTTCCCGAATACTGCAGTTCTTTCGGCTTAGTGACATTACCTTTAATTATAAGCCCCTTGCTGTCGGACGCTATGCTGATATTCACGTTGCCGAGTTCATTGTCAAGCTGAGATATAGATCTTACGAACCTCTTCCATATTGAACTCTCTTCAGTTCCGACATTATAAAAGTACTGGTTCCCGCCTGTGGGGATTATCTCAACGTCAAGTTCAAGATCGCCGAAAATATCTCTGAAGCTGATGTCCCTTTTTTTGCGTTTTTTCTTTTCCACTTTCAGGAACGGATAAGTTATTCTTGCGTTCCTGAGGTACGCTTTTCCGTCGATCACAAGATTTCCGCTCCGTTTATATATTCTGAACCGTTTGTCTTTCTTTCCTTTCAGAACAAAATTCCCGTAATCGTCTTCGATCATCATCCTGTAAGCATTGAAATCTATACCCTCCTCACCTACTGTCAGAGCGATACTGCCGAGATTGATGCCGCCGGGAATAATAATATCTCCGTAATCTTTATGCATGATAAAATTCTCCACCGTGATATCAGCGTCGGTAGATGCTTCGCGCATGATCAGTTTCACGATATCCAGGTTCAGATTCTCGTCCATGAACAGCTTTGATCTTATCCTGTAGAACCCCTCATGCGAACCGTAGGGAGTGAACTTCCCGTCAAGTATATAAAGTTCGAGTTCTTTAAGTTTCGGTTTGCCGTACCATCCCTCGACCGTGAACCTTCCTTCACATTCAGATGACGAGTTCGATATATATGATGTTCTTTTGTCAAGATAGCCCAGAAGATCCCCGTGGAAATTACCTGTCACATAAATTTCAGAGCGGTTGCTGTAAGGAATAAATCCTTCCGCGTCCGCAATAAGGTATTTTCCTGCATCGATATGCAGTTTCTTCACAAGAACGCCGGTACTGTCGAACTCGGAAGTGATCAGTTCAATTTTTTCTATCCTGTCCCCGTTGACAGTGCCGTCTGAAAATGTGATCTCGGAGTTCTTCAGCCTGATACTAATGTCTTTAATTCCGCCGATAAGTTCAGCTTTGTATTTAAGACCACCCGTGAATCTCAGCCGCTCAAAGAAAGGATTGAATGAGACAGCGGGTATTTCTCCGTATGTGTTAAGGTTTATTATTCCCTGATCGTTTATATTGCCTGAAAGGGTCATGATCCTGGAGAGTCCCTCATAAACAATGATCTTCTCAACCCTGATCTTTCTGTTCTCAAAGTGCGCCTCGGCTTCGGCGGACACGGCTATGCTGTCACCCTCGGCGTCTTTGAATTTAATGATATTCTCATTGACATAAAGGTCGGCATACGGAGCCGATATATTCCCGCGGAGTTTCAGAACAAGGTCGGTATTTGTAGTAAGTCCTTTTATTCCGAAAAATCTGCCGAAATCAAAATTATAAGCTTCGATATTACCGCTGAGCTCCTTATTTTTACTGTAGAGCGTAACTTTGCCGGGTAAGAGCCTGGAATCGAAATATATGTGCGACACCGAGACAGTATCTTTTGAAAGCGCTATCCTGAAATTCGCAGGTTTTGTAATGATATTTTTATCACCCGGCATCCAGTTCGCGAAAGTTTCAAGTTTATCCTTACCCAGATCGAATTTGGCTTCAAGATCGCCGTAAAGAAGAGAGGACGGATCGGATGACCCGGCGCGGAAGAACAGAAAATTCCTGTTGCCTGTGATCTCATAAAAAAGCTCCGGTGCTTTTTCAGTAAGGTCCGATCCCGTGAAAGTCCCGCCAAGTCTAAGAAGATCATCTCCGGAAACGGAATAATTGCCGTTGATCAGATCAAAATATCCCGATACCTGTTTAATGCTGTCCTGTGAAGTGACGGTAATATCAGCGATGCCGTCCTTTAATATCATATCGGCTCTGAATACTTTATCATCGTCCTTTTTGTTAAAATCGAAAGCTGTAAGAACCGCATCGAGCTTAGGAAGGCTGCCGTATTTTCCTCTTATCCTGCCTTCGGTTATTGTCGAAAGGCTTTTCAGATATTCACCCGCGGAAGGAACAGCCGAGAATATAAGACCGGTGGATTTTATGTTCATATCATATTCAGGGGACTTTGTGATAAGCCGGTTTATTTTTCCGCTGAATGTAAAGACGCTGTTGAAACCAAGGAACCCGGCTTCTTTGAGGAATATCTCTCCGGATTTGTAGTAGCCCGAAGCAATAATATCTTTAAAAATGCTGTTCCTGTATTTGACCGCTCCGGATGTTAGTTTGAAATTAACCTTCGGACTGATCATATTATCCGTAAAGTGAAGCTCAAGGCTGTTGTCGTCTCCGAGGGTCAGGTCTTTCGCAAGGCTGTCAAGTCCGGCATCGTACAGTGTCCGCACTATTCTGGTACCGCTAACATTCTCGGCTGAAAAGAAAATATCACCGGAAGGATACATAATATTGTTGACAGTTCCTTTCCCTGTGAAAGAAATTCCGTTAATATCCCCGCCCGCGGAAGTCAGGGAGACAAGCCCGTTAAAATATGAAAGATCGAATCCCGCGTTCTTCAGGAATATCCTGTCGTTGAAAGTCATATCGAGTCCCGAAAGCAGGAAGTTCCCGGAAAGGTACAGTTTGTTCTCGGAATATTTGTTTATCTCAAGTTTGAACTTACCTTCGTATCTGCCTTTGTCTATATTGTAGAGCCCGAACGGGGATTTAAAATCCGTAACTTCATTTTTACCCAGATCGAGATCGATATCTGCAGAATATGCGGAATTATCAATAAAACCTTTAAGTGATATATCACCGCCGTTCATGTCCAGGAATTTACCGTTCAGCTTCAGAGTTATGTTCCCGTCAGCATCGTATTCTGCCGTTCCGTCCATTCCGTTTATAAGCTGTAGCCCGAAGTCCGATATATATGACAGGTTCACATCGTTGATACTGATTGACTTCACATAATCGTATTTCTTGAGAAATTCGAGAATTCTTCTGAAATCTTCATATTCAAAGCGCCATTTAGTTCCTGCATCCGGTCTTGTTTCGGGATTGATCGAGACTGAACATCCGTTTACAGAGACAGATCTTGCCTTAAAGAATTTTTCTTCCGGTTTAAGGATATCTTTCAGGGACTGTAAAAGCGAGAAATCAATCATCAGATCATTGATCGTCACTTTAACATTTTCTTTTTCGTAGATAATTCCGCTCAGTCTGAGGCCTTTGAGGTTAACGGTTATTCCGCTGACACCGAAATTATCGGCTTTGATAGCCGGCCCGACCGTCCGGATTATGTTGCTTTTTATTATGGGCGAGATCAGAGCTTTCTGAACCAGATTGTAAGCCGAGAATAAAATTATGACAAACAGTATGGAGTAGTATAATATTCTGTTCCGGATTTTCAATAACGGCTCCGAATTTTACAGGTCCCCGTTCTTCAGCTTTTCCGCTTTATCTTCCAGGATCAGCGCTTCGATCAGCTCACTGATATTCCCGTCCATCATGAAATCCAGTTTATACAGGGTGAGACCGATCCTGTGATCGGTGATCCTGCCCTGAGGAAAATTATAAGTTCTGATTTTTGCGCTCCTGTCGCCCGATCCGACCTGGAGTTTTCTTGCAGCCGATTCGAGTTCCTGAGCTTTCTGCAGGTTCATTTCCTGAAGTCTGGACGCAAGAATTTTCATGGCTGAATGCCTGTTCTTCAGCTGGGACCTCTCGTTCTGGCATGTCACGACTGTTCCTGTAGGCAGGTGCGTGATCCTGACAGCCGAATCGGATGTGTTGACATGCTGCCCGCCTGCTCCCTGTGATCGGTATGTGTCTATTTTAAGGTCCTTTTCGTTTATCTCCACATCTTCGATCTCGGTCATCGGAAGGACGGCAACGGAAGCTGCGGAAGTGTGCACTCTGCCCTGTGTCTCGGTCGCGGGTACTCTCTGCACCCTGTGCACTCCGGACTCGAATTTCATTTTTCCGTAAACCTCGTCCCCGCTCACCTCGATGATCGCTTCCTTGAGCACTCCCGGGTTCGTCTCGTTGTAATCCACGGTCGTGAATGTCCAGCCCATTCTTTCTGAATATTTCTGGTACATCCTGTAAAGGTCGTTGGCGAAAAGACCCGCTTCATCCCCGCCTGTTCCCGCTCTGATCTCAAGATAGATGTCCTTGCTGTCGTTGGGGTCTTTGGGGACAAGAAGCATTTTCAGCTCTTCCGTCAGCTTTTCTTTTACAGGAGTAAGTTCGTCGATCTCGGCTTCGGCCATTTCGGTCATTTCCGGATCGCCTGAATTAAGCAGCTCTTTCGCCTGTTTAAGGTCGTCATCGATCTTTAATAGGTTCTCATACTTCGTTACTATAGGCTCAAGTTTTGCTCTTTCCTTGCCGATGTCCTTCATCTGGTCACGGTCTTTATGTATTTCCGGATCGGACAGTTTTTCGGTCAGTACGTCGAATTTATCTTTGATGTTTTTAAGTTTACCGAGCATATCTCCTACTTGATGTTCAGTTCTTTTGCGTACTCTATGAATTTCTTGTTAAGTTCTGTCTCGTCGATCCCTGCAAGCTCAAAGTCTTTCATAACGATATTACCGTTGATGATAGATCCCGCGACCCTTGACTGAAGTATCCCGAATATCAGGTTGGTGTGGAGATTCTCCTGAGTTATCTCATGCTCCGGAAGGTAATCGACAAAGATCAGGTCGGCAGCGGATCCGAGTTTGATCTCCCCTATAGACTTTGACACGAAACTGTTAGCCAGCCTGAAGCTTGATTTTGACAGTATCTCGGATATCTCTTTATTGCCGGAATTGAAGCCTTTAACTTTCTGTCTCAGGATCCTGTGGGCGAAAGAAGCTTCGGACATTATCGAGTGATAGATCCCGTCCGAACCGAATCCGAGAGGTTTGCTATGATGTCTTCAATAGGAGCGAAATCGAAACCCTTGTAATAAGCTGATGAAGGAGAGAGGACTATGCCTGATTTTGTTTCTTTGATTATATCTATATCGGTCTCGTCTATGTAATTTGTTGACGCGAGGATGGTCTTGGAGTTCAGCAGTCCGATGTCGAAAAGCCTGTCGATACAATATTTCTTGTCGAAATTCTTTACGGAGACTTCATCTTCATCCTCGGTTTCCGACAGGTGAATAACAGTCCCGCTTCCCGTTCTGTCGGTGAATCTGGCGACACTTCTCAGAAGCTGGTCGGACGCTTCGTTCGCGTTGTAAAGACCGATCATTCCGGTCACCAGAGGATTGTTCTTGTATTCCTCAACGAATTCGGAGTTCATTTTGAACATTCTGTCGGCTTCATCGTTACCGTTCCTGTTGCTGATCTCGTAACCGATCACGCCTCTCATTGAAAGTTCCTCGAATGCTTCGGCTATATCCACAAGGGATTCGTCGATGCAGCTCGGGCTGGAATGAAGGTTAAAGATCGTTGTGACGCCGGATTTTATGGAATTGATGATACCTTTGACGGCAGAATAATAGATACCGTCCGAAGATAATTTCCCGGCGAGTTTCCACCAGTATTTGTTCATAAACGATTTATAGTCGATCCCGTCTCCGACCCCGGTCGGTATGTTCTGGAAGAATCCGCTGTAAAGATGGTTGTGGAAATCAACGAAACCCGGCATAACGATCCTGCCCTTAGCGTCGATTTTATTCGTTTCGTCGGAATATTTGACCAGCATATCCTTTTCAGTTCCGAAATCTAGAATAGTACCCCTTCCGACATATACAGCCCCGTTCCTGATATTTTTCGGTTTGGGGCCGAAAGTCAGTATATTTGCATTGATAATCAAGAAATTTTCCATATGTAATACCTCCTGTTTTAATAAGGAACTAAAAGTATATAAAATTTGTCTTTTTAGCAAGTAAATTCAGAGTTGTAAAATACAGTTTTTGTTTTGATCCGGAACATAATTCCACTTGACAAAAGAAATCTTCTTTATTATATTTTCACGCTCATTGGTTCAAGGCGAAAAACGGCAAAAAAGGAGAAAAAATGCCTCATCACAAATCTGCGATCAAAAGACTTCAGAAATCAAAAGTCGAGAATGCTTATAACAGACACTATAAGTCTATGATGAAGACGGCAATAAAGAAAGTAAGGTCTTCCGCGACTAAAGAAGACGGTCTGAAGAACTACCTCGCGGCTCAGTCGATTCTTGACAAACTTACGATAAAAGGCGTGATCAAGAAGAACAACGCTTCAAATAAAAAATCGAAATTATCGGAATTTGTTAATAAACTGGGTGCGGTCGAAGAAAAAAAGTAATTGAAAAGCAGCGCTGAGCTGCTTTTTTTATTTATGCTATGAGAACACTTGTGATCGGAGATATTCACGGATGTTACGACGAGCTTGCGTCCCTCGTGGAAAAGTTCAATCCTGAAAGCAGGGACAGAATATTTACTGTAGGCGATATTATAAACAGAGGTCCGTTCTCGGGAAAATGCATTGAGTTCGTCAGGGAAATGAAGATCACGTCCGTTATGGGCAACCATGAGCACTGGTATATAAAAAGCTGGCCTTTCGATGACAATTCCGTTGAGTCGTTCAATTTCAGAAGGCTTGAGATAGAAGAGCACCTTGAATGGATGAAAACTTTACAGTATTACATTATCAATGATGATTTCATTATTGTGCATGCGGGTTTCGACCCGGCGATCGCTTTCAAGGATAATTCCCGCGACGTTCTCGTTTCAGTAAGAACACTTGAGCATACCGGAGCTCCCTGGTTCGACGGTTATTACGGCACGAAACATATCTATTTCGGACACTGGGCTAAACTCGGGCTGATGTTCGGAAAGTACGTGACGGCGCTCGATACAGGCTGTGTTTACGGCAATAAGCTGTCGGGATACATAATAGAAGAGAACAGGCTGATTCAGGTGCCCGCTAAGAAAGTATATCACAGTATTTATGAAGACACTTTTAATCCGGAGAAACGGCAATGAAGGATCTTAGTGCCGCGGACGGCGTAGTAAGGCTGACCGCGCATGTAAAGGCGGCGGGTTGAGCCGGCAAAGTAAGTCCGGAGGACCTTAACATAATAATCGGCGGCCTGAAATTTCCGACAGACGAGAACGTTCTGATAGGTTTCGAGGGATCGGACGACGCCGGCGTTTATAAAATAAATGATGAGACCGCGATCGTTCAGACCGTGGATTTTATTACTCCCGTTGTGGACGATCCTTACACTTACGGAACGATCGCAGCGGCGAACAGTCTCAGCGACGTGTTCGCTATGGGGGCGAAAGTCCTGACCGCAATGAACGTTGTCGCGTACGATTCCTGTCATGTGACTAAAGAGATGCTTTCCGAGATACTTCAGGGCGGAATAGATAAAGTGAATGAAGCCGGAGGGGTCATACTGGGCGGGCATACTATCTCTGACATAGAGATGAAATACGGGCTTTCGGTAACAGGAGCCGTTCATCCTGACAAAGCTCTGCGCAACAACACTGTGAAGCCGGGCGATCGCATCATTCTTACAAAGCCGATAGGTTCAGGCGTGATAACGACCGCGTGGAAAGGGGAAATGGCGGAAAAAGTTCATATTGAAGGCGCTGCATACTGGATGGCGATGCTCAACAGAACGGCGTCCGAGGTCGCTGTAGCGGCCGGTGTGAACGCTATGACGGACGTGACAGGATTCGGACTTATCGGACATCTGTCCGAGATGACGTCCGATAAACATGGCGCAGTACTGGATTTTGCGGCTATCCCGTTCATGGAAGGCGCGAAAAAGTACGCGGATGAATTTTTGTTCCCCGGAGGATCCAAGAGAAATATGAAATATTTCGGACCTCACGTTGACTGCTCAAAGCTCGAGTACCCTGATCAGATGCTGCTGTTCGACGCGCAGACTTCCGGCGGACTTCTGATAAGCGTGAGCCCGGATAAAACCGGTGACCTGCTGATGAAACTTCACGATGCAGGAGTGGAAAAAGCGGCCGTCATTGGAGAGTTCAATACGGAAAAAGGCGTTATAAAGGTCGTATAAAATAAAATTGTTTTTCCTGCGTTTACAAAGAAAAAAGGAGCGGGAGATGAAAAAGATATTTCTTATACTGGTTCTGACGTTCATTACGGCGGGAGTACGGCTGTATTCTCAGCCTCCGGCTTTCGATGACGACGATCCGGGAATAATGATGGACAATATGGAAGATGACGACGGTATGCCTCCTCCGGACGGTGACGGTCCTCCGATGATGATGCGTAACGGCCGCATGATGTCGGAAGAAAGAATAGAGAAGATTATGAATTTTATTACTGAAAAACATCCTGAATTCGGCAGAAAAATGATGATGCTGAAGGGTGAACATCCTGAAATATTCATAAGGACAATTCACAAATTAAGAAAGTTCGTAAGGAATTCACGAAAAGGACCGGAGGACAAAGATCTGCTTATAAATATATTTGATGAGGAGATCGATCTGGATATCCTTATGGAACGGTATTTTCTTGAAAAGGACACACAGAAAAAGGAAATGCTTAAATCAGATATCATTAAAAAGATGTCGGTGCTGTTCGATAAAAAAGAAAAAATGAAGCTTGATGTGATCAGGGATATTGAAAATAACCTTCAGAAAAGAAAAGCGGAAGCTGAAAAAAGGAAAAAAGATAAAGAAAAGATACTGAATAAAGATTTTGATATTATGCTGAAATCACTGGAAAAAGCAGGCAGCAGAAAATAAGTGTCTATAAGTAAATTATATTAAAATGACCTCCGTTTTCAGGAGGTTTTTTTATTTTTTTATCTTTATCTGCAGTGCTTTAATGTTTATATTAATGATGAGCAATTAACATATAGCGGAGGTTCTATGGCTGAAGAATTCAAACCGGGTTGCGCGCGTCCGACAGGCGGACCTGTCGGTTCCGGTCCCGAAAAAACACCTGAAAAAGAAACCGTAACAGCAAAAAAGGAGTCTGTAATGATCAAGGTTGGACAGAAAGCTCCGGACTTTACAGCTCCGGCTTTCCACAAGGACAAATTCGTAAACGTAAAACTTTCCGATTATCTGGGTAAATGGGTAGTTCTCTGTTTTTATCCGGGAGATTTCACTTTCGTTTGAGCGACGGAGATATCGGCAGTTGCCGCTAAATATCCTGAATTCCAGAACCTCGGTGTTGAAGTGCTTTCAATGAGTGTTGACAGTGTGTTCGTTCACAAAATGTGGAACGACAATGAAATAAAAAAAATGGTCGACGGCGGAGTCCCATACGC
>QKDR01000069.1 GCA_003252515.1 Candidatus Delongbacteria bacterium
AATATAAATTTTTTTTGCTGTTCATACAATCATAAAGTAATGTTTTCTACGTTATCTGAACATCCTGAAATGACAGCTTTTCATTGATCCTTTACTATCTTCCGAGGACTTTCTGCCGTTTATGTTCCTCAGCATTATTTCAGCGAGAACGGGATCGATATCCCCGTTTCTTACCATTAACAGACAAAATGATTTTAATACGGTTTGAAATTACATGAATAATTGAATTGCATTTTTTATTTTACATTCTTAAATTCTCCGCGATATAACTAACTTAAAGGTGAAAAGTATGAGAACGGTTCTTTACGACGAGCATGTAAAACTTGGCGGCAAGATGGTCGATTTCGCGGGATGGGAAATGCCTTTGTGGTATAAAAAAGGTCAGAGCGCCGAGCATCACGCCACAAGAAATGCGGCTGGCCTGTTCGATATCTGCCATATGGGAGAATTCGATATTACCGGGAAAGGCAGCAGGGAGATGATGGCTGGTCTGTTAACCAACGATGTGCTGGGAATGGATGAAGGTCAGGCTATGTATAACTTCATGCTGAATGAAAAGGGCGGTGTGATAGATGACTGTATCATTTATAAATTCAATGATGAAAAATGGATGCTGGTCGTTAATGCGGGCAACATAGCGGAAGATTATGATTGGCTGAAAAAGAATGCAACCGGAGATGTCTCTGTATTAAATAAAAGCGACAGCACGGCCAAACTTGATCTTCAGGGACCGTCCGCTCCAAAGATCGTCAGGGACCTGGCCGGGAGTGAAGTTCTTGAGAAGTTCGGATTCTTCAGATTCAGAGACAATGTCATGATGAAAGATATTCCCGTGCTTCTGTCAAGAACCGGTTATACGGGTGAGATAGGGTTCGAGATATACTGTGATGTAAAATATGCAGTAAAGCTGTGGAACATGCTTCTTGATGCCGGAGGTAAATACGGTATCGAACCATGCGGTCTGGGAGCGAGAGACTCACTGAGAACGGAAGCCGGACTTCCGCTTCACGGTCACGAGATACATCCCGACATTCCGGCGCTTGACACCCCATGGGGGTTCGTGTTCGAGTGGGATCATGATTTTAACGGAAAATCTGCTTTGTTAAAAGTGAAATCCGACGGAAATAAAAATCATACGCTGCCTTTCGTAATGAACGGGAGAAGCAAGGCTATGCACGGCTGGAATGTCAATCTGGACGGGAAAAAGATCGGTCATGTCGTTTCGGGCGTCATATCACCGACCCTCAATAATAAACCGATCGGTTTTCTTATAGCGGAAATGCCGCTGGAACAGGGGGCTAAGCTAACTTTCAATGAGGAAGGAAAAACAAGGATACTGGAAGGTGAAATATCCGCTTCGCCTTTCGTGAAACCTACATCAAGAATGAAAATGAAGAATTTTCTTTAAATGAAAAAGGGCGGTTGAACCGCCCTTTTTTTATTTCAGCATCATTGCTTTAGTTATTTTACCTGATCCTGTGTCGGAGTTCAGTCTGAAAAAATAAATTCCTGAAGAAAGAGATCTCCCGGCGTCGTCTTTACCGTCCCATAGAACTGAATGACTTCCCGCCTTAGTAAAACCTTCAGCCAGTTTTCTGACAGTTCTTCCCGTCATATCGAATACGGTGAGTATTATGTTCATATCTCTGTCCAGAGAGAAAGATACGGCGGTCTCCGGATTAAAAGGGTTAGGATAGTTCCCGTAAAGTTCGAAACCTTCCGATATATTTGAACTGTTTTCAATGCCTGTTGCTTCTTTTACATTGATTATAACGGTTTTCTCCGGAGTCGTTACGGTACCGTATGTGACAGTGTACATGAATTCATCCTGACCGGTAAAATCAGTTGAAGGGCTGTATGTAAAAGAGCCTGTTGAGGAGTCGTCTATAACAGCTGACCCTGATGAAGGTAATGAGGTGATGGTATAAACAGCCGCTTCATCGTAATCGCCAACCAGAATTGAGCTGAGGTCAGAATTCTCTTCGGCAAAGAAGATCAGGGGTGCTTCAGAATCTGTCCAATAGCTCATATCCCCGGAAATGAATGTTCCGACTTCGCTGTTGACCAGATCGTTCGTATAGTCGTAAAATCCCTCGCTGAACGGCCAGTAAAGTTCCATGCTGTAGGAAATATCCGGTCTTTGTTTCATCAGTGATCTTATTTCTTCTAAGCCGATAGGATTATTCCAGAGTATAGTTTCATCGAGAATCCCGTTTAGGTACGTTCCGTTGGAGATACCTAATTTAAATGAGGCTGCATTGTCACTTAGAATAGATGATGTCGCTGTGTAGGTATCCTTGAAATTGTCCAGTTCACCGTTTAAGTATATGAACAGGTCTTTTCCGTCAAAAACCGCGTCAATATGGTACCATTTATCCGCCTCAAGCGGAGTGATGCTGTAGATCCTTCTCGTAATGCCGTCCTGAGTTTTTACCGAAAATTTCAGAAGATTATTACTTTGAATTATCATGTACCATCCTGTGTTAGTAGAGGATGATTTGGACATTATACCCTGTTCGATACCAACCGAATTAAGTTTCATCCATGTGGAGAAAGTGATCTTTTCCATTGAATTCAGGTTAGTGAGCTCTCCGGAGTCCATATAAGCTTTACCGCTGAAATCATACGCTTTGCCGAAAGCCGCCATTTGAGAGCCGCTTCCGAACTGAATGTAGAACTCGTCAAAATTATTATCATTTCTCGTAGAGCATGTCACGATTATGTTTGAGACTCCCGGATCGATCTTGTTAAGGGTCAATATGCTTCCCTCAATTGTGTAAGTCAGCCCGTTAATATTGCTTGTACCGTCGATTGTATATGTTATAACATCGCCTAACGTACTTGTGAAATGCTCGCTGAGATCAATAACATAAGAATTCTCATCGGTCTGAATATCCGGGATCGGTACATTTAATACGATGTCGCTTGTTTTCGGAATTATATCTTTTACCACGGCCTGATAGTCGTTGAAAGTCATTCCGCCCGGATTAAGATTGTCTATTGAATAATATCCGTCTGCGGATCCGCCCCAGCCCCAGTTAAAGTGATAATAGTCCGAGTCCTGATATCCGTCGCACACAAAAGCATGTCCTCCGTCGGGTCCCTGTCCTGAGTAATAGACCGGACGGGCGTTATCAAGCTGGTCCTGAAGCATGGCTCTCCATGTTGTAGCATTGTATGCCGATCTGTAATTGTGAGATACAGCATTGTTGTATTTGAAGTAAGTTTTCAAAGCGTAAGGAACATCTTCTGAATAAGCTCCCGATCCGTCCGACCCGTACATCATCTCGACGGAAACTCCCGCATGATAAGAGATCTGAGCGACTTCATGTTTCGCCTCGGAAGAAGAACCGCCTGAAATATAATCCGTCATCAGATCCCAGTTGTACCGCGACAGGTAATAATCGACCGAAAGAAGCTGTCCGAGAGTGGAATATGACGATGAGCTTTTTCCCGTAGCCGGATATTTATGATAGTACATGATCTGAGACATAGCAGTAGCTACACAGCCGACTACTGACAGCGATCCGCCGTCAAGAGGACAGTACATATTGTATATAGGGCTCTGGTTCCATGTTGATGTAAGAAGCGGTGCGACCGCTTTTGTTCCTTTCTTCTCTATGGTTCCTTTAAGCAGATCATCCCATTCAGAAAGAGTTTCTTCGTTCGAAAGTTTCTTCTCTCTTATTTCTTTAACGGCTTTTGTATATAAACCGATCCAGAAGTTCAAGTTGGTTTTTTCTTCATCATTTGAGAAATATCCTGTTTCTGAATATCCCAGGACCGGTATTGATGCGTCATCCGCCGCGATCAGAGCAAATCCTCCGTCCTGAAAATTGAATGCGTGAACGGCGTCACCGATATTTACATAAGCCGATACATTCCCGTAGCTGCCTGAAGGATTTCTGAACGAAAGCCAATTCTTCGCGGCAGATTCTGCTGTATCCTTTCCCACCGGCGCGCTATATACAGCTACCGCTATCATGGTTGTCAGGAGTATAAATATTTTTTTCATCACTGCTCCATTTTTTTGTCAATTCATTAGAAATTTACGAACTTACCGGCAATTAGCAATGAATATAATCATAATTATTGCATCAAATCCGAGAAAGTATCATAATCTGTTTTACTTATCCTGTAACCCTGTGTCTTATCTCTTATATAAGCTGAAAAGCCACCCTCATACTCAGATAGTATGATCTCTTTTGCACCGGTTCCTGAATCAAAGATAACTGTAATTATTTTATCCTGTGCTTCGAAATCAAGATCATCAATAAAACCCTGAGCTTTGAATAAGCTGATCTTTTCAACCAGTTTTTTTATTTTTTCCGGGTCGGTGTCCTTCGTTTCACCATTGAATGTACTGTTCCATTCGTTTCCGCTTCGTATCATTTCGAGTGAATTTTTCCCTTTCAGGAGCGATATTTTTGAAATTGTGTCACGATTCTCAGAGGATATGATTTTATCACGCCACTGAGTTTCGTCCGGTGTGATCCTGTATCTCGGGAACAGGGTACCTAAAAACACCTGATCTCCATCTGTTTTCCTGTAAAAACTATGGCGTCTTTCTCTGTCATCTATTCCTATCAGAAAAGATTTGAACGAGTTGTCCTGAAGCCTGAAGGTAAGAACTGCAGCCGAACTGTCGACCCCGAATTTTGAATGTTTCCCGAACTTGTCTGAGATGATGTTCTTAATTGTAATTTCACTCGCGAATTTCAGAAGAGTGTTAACAGTTGAAATGTCAGCGGGAAAATTCTTGCTCCCTTCGACAAACCAGTTTCCCACCCCTTTATTCAAAATGATCTTCCGTCCGTCTTTTTCGTAAGTCATACTGACGATCTTTAAAGTGTCCACCTTGAACATATCCCTGTCAAGTTCCGCAGTATTTCCCGCCGGTTTTCTTATTAAATAGAGGGCAGTAACAGCGAGGATTGCCAGAATTAGTATATAAATAACATTATTTTTCATAGTATGTTTCTCCTTTATTTCAGACTGAAATCCTTTCTTTTTCTGCCGGAATACCATCTGAATATCCCGATAGCCGCAAACAGAAGCGGTATCATAACGATATTCAAAGTCTTTATAAGGTTCTTATATCCTTCGCTCATTTTTTTTAACGGCCTTTGAGTTATCTCTTTTGATCTGATAGAGATCAGCGTTTCATCTGCAGTCAGCCAGTCGGCAAGGTTAAGGAACAGGTTTATATTTTCATCGGACCCGGTCTTGCCGTCAGCGAAGAAATCAGCATCTCCGGATATGAAAACTCTTGTATCCACACCTTTCTTTCCCGGCTCGAAAAAAGAACCGAAAGATCCTTTAACAAGAGCTATGACCGGAATACTTCCTGCGGTATAATTATAATCATTAATGTCTCTGTCCGCTAAAATATTAAAAGTGCCCGACTGAATGAAGGTCTCAGGTGAAGTTCTGGCGATAATTTCCATATCAAGACCTTTTTCCGCGACACGACTTGTATCTATAGAACTGACAAAGTAGAGATTAAAAGCTTCAATTTTCTGAGTTACAGTACTGGTTCTGCTGAGGTTAGTTATCATCGGAAGGAACGGATACCTGATCTGGTTCGCGAATGAGAAGAATCCTTTTTGCTGTCTCATCGTGATCATACCCGCCTGTTTGTCACCGATCAGATCGGCGTTTACGCTTATACCGTAATTTGTCAGAAGTGAATCAAGATTAGTGTCGATCTTTTTTACATTCTGCATCTGCAGGTTCACGTCCGTTTTGTCGATAAAGAAACCGATCTTCCCGCCTCCGATGAGGTAGTTGTCGACAGCCTGGAGTGCGGCCTGTGTCAGGTTCTCTTTCGGACCGATAATAAGCAAAGCCTGAAGCTTTTCCGGATCCAGTTCCGCTATAGTACCTTTTACAGGGCTTACTACATATTGTGCAGACAGGAGCTGATAAACAGTTCTGATCTCTTCCGGCTTAGTCATACCTAGTTCATCAAGGATACCGATCGCTGGAAGTTTTTCCGTGGTCAGTTTCCTTATCATGCTCGTCAGTTCATATTCCAGACCGGGAAGATCTCCTTCCTGAATGAAAGGAACGATCTCCTTTTTATCTTCATAGAGCATTACCATGCCCATAAAAACTTTCTTGACCTTGAATTCATCTTTCTCAAGCATCTGGACCTGAGCTGAAGGGAGTTGGTAACTCATGATCTGTTTCGAGAATTCTTCGTCGGACGGATCAATGAACTCATAATAGAAATTACCGTTAGAATAAGCTTTGTATTCCTCAAGATCGTCCTTGACCATAGAAGGAATTATTTTCATCTGAGGCGGAAGTTCTTTTGAGAAAAAACATTTTACGATTATTTTATCATCAAGCCCCGCAACGATCTTTTTACTTGCATCAGAAAGAGAATATATGCGTCCTTCGGTAAGATCAATTCTCGTGAAAACAAAAAACGAAATCAGATTAATAAGAATAATAATAACCAGAACGTACAGGATCACAAAGTCATTTTTTATTTTTTTATTTTTCATGATATTTATATCTCCGTTGCTTAGTTTTTTCTGCTTTCAAGAGATTTAGATGCCCCGAACAGGAAAAATGCTGTAACAGACAGGAAGTATATAAGATCTCTTGAATCGACCACACCTTTAAGAAAATTTGAATAGTGTGAATTAACTCCTAAGTAATCAAAGAATTCCGGAAAGGGAAGGAATACGAGAAGATTACTGATCATTACAAGTAGGAATAGAACGAAGAAACTGATGATAAAAGCGATGATCTGATTATCAGTGATCGAAGAAGTGTATATTCCTATGGCAGTGAAAGCGCTCCCCATCAGGATTAAACCGAGATACCCGGAAAATAATACACCCCAGTCGGGATCCCCGAGTATTCCGATAGTAAGAATGTTTGGTAAGGTTAGTACGATAGCCAGAACAAGTATTCCGAGAGACCCGGCGAATTTACCTGTAATTATTTCATTTTCCGTAACAGGAAGAGTGGTAAGCAGTTCGATCGTACCCGATTTTTTTTCCTCAGCTATCATTTTCATAGTCAGCGCCGGTACGAAAAAAAGCAGTAAAAATGGTATTAGGCTGAAATTGGATCTTAGTTCGGCCTGTCCACCGTCAATAAACAGCGTGTTCGTAAAAAACCATCCCGTAAGAGCCAGGAACAGAATTATTATAATGTAGGCTGCAGGGGATGAAAAATAGGATCTGAATTCCTTTTTTGCGATTTTAATTATGTTGATCATTCCCGAAACCTCCTAAAACGTTAATTCTCTGAATACTTTTTCAAGCGAGTCTTTTTCCAGCCTCATCTCAATGATCTTCGCGTTGTTCTCTACACAGACATCGAAAACTCTGTCCCTCACATCGGAATCTTTATCGGTAAATATACTGTAGGAAAATTCTCCCGGAGAGGAGTCGGACGATGTTTTAACTTCTTTTACGCTGTAGAGATATCTTAGTCCCGCACTGATATCAGCTGAAGATCTTACGGTCAGGAATATTTCTTTATGGTTTGTAATACTGTCGCTCATTGAATCCGGGGCTCCGTCAGCAACGATCTCGCCCCTGTTGATTATTATCGCTCTGTCGCATACAGCCTGTACTTCCTGCAGAATGTGGCTTGAGAAAAGCATTGTTTTTTCTTTCCCCAGTCTCTTTATCAGGTCCCTGATCTCCAGGATCTGGTTCGGGTCAAGCCCTGAAGTAGGTTCGTCCAAGATCAGTATCTGAGGGTCATGGATCAGCGCCTGAGCCAGTCCTACTCTCTGCCGGTAGCCTTTCGAGAGAGCATCGATCCTCTTGTACGCTACGGTTCTTATGTCGCACAGGTCTGAAACAGCCTTAATTCTGTCCATTGTAATATTTTTCGGGATGTTTCTGATATCCGCCACGAACTTCAGATAGTCGATCACGCTCAGGTCCGAGTAGAGCGGAGCGTTCTCGGGAAGGTAGCCTATCATTTCCCTGATCTTTATGCTGTCCGACCAGATGTCCATTTCGTCGAAAAGCACATTTCCCTCAGTGGGGTACATGTAGCATGTGATGATCTTGAGCAGAGTTGTTTTTCCTGCGCCGTTCGGTCCTAGAATACCTGTGATCTCTCCTTTATTGATCACGGCAGAAAAATTCTTGAGCGCTTTAACCTGCCCGTAGTTCTTGGATACATTTCTGATTGAGATCATTTTTTTACCCGTGTTTAGTTTAACATATCTGCTTTACAAGCGATCCAAATTTAAGAAAAACTTTGCACTTGTAAAAGAAAAATATTAGGCTTTTACTGAACAAAGCCGTATTTTGTTCTGTTTAACGAAATGAATTGACATTATTAAAAAAAAAACATAATTTTCGCAACTTGTAAATAAACGGAAAATTCTGACATGGAACAAAACAAGAAAACAGCTGATCCAAAAAAAATAACTAAATCCCTGACATCGTTAGTTATAACACTTTTCCTTATAATGTCTTTTATAATCTCAGCGTACAGAATTCCTACAGGATCTATGGAGAGAACCCTTAGGATAGGTGATATGCTTCTGGTCAATAAATTCATATACGGTTTCAGAACTCCGGACTGGCTGGGAATACCTTTTACCGAGATAGGTTTCGAAATCCCGTGGGTAAAAACTCCACTGTTCAAGAAAATAAAGCAGGGGGATGTCGTTGTCTTCAAACATTTTGACGAGCAGATAGACCAATGGTTGTATTATGTAAAAAGATGCGTGGCTCTTCCCGGACAGACAGTTGAAGTTGTAGACAAAGAACTTTATGTAGACGGGAAGTTATTCAATGATTTTTACGATACGGTAGAGATAGACGAAGCCAACATAGATCTGAAAGCTAAAGCCCGTTTCGAAGACAGCCGGATCTATCCGAAGAACGCTATACAGAGAGGAATATTCAGAGGATACGGCAACAGAGATAATTTCGGACCGCTGACAGTGCCTGAGGGATCGTACTTCATGATGGGTGACAACAGGGATAGCAGCTACGACAGCCGTTACTGGGGGTTCGTTACGGAGGATTTTATTGTCGGGAAACCTATTATGGTTTATTTTTCTTTTGACAGCGACTATCCACTTACAAAGTTCTGGAAAGCTATCAGATGGAACAGGATAGGATATTTCATACAGTAACCGGAGGTTTTAATGCCTTGCGACCGAAATAACATAGGGTGTAATGTCTTCGAGAATCTGTCTTTCTCGGTGATGGTAATTGATAACGATTTTAATGTTCTTTCTATGAACAACAAAGCCAGATCACTTCTAAAGGACAGCGACAGCGGTTCTGACTTTGTTAAATGTTATGCCCTGACACATAAGAGGGACAAACAATGTTCGGAATTCGGGGATATGTGTCCCGTCAGAGAATGTCTGGAAACAAAAGAATTTTCAAGAGTGGTTCACAGGCATGTTTATGAAGGCCGTGAGGTCTTCGAGGAGATCACAGCCACGCCTATTTTCGACGAAAACGGCAGTTTACTGTATGTAATTGAAGAGCTTAGAGATATATCAAAGCTTCTCAAGCTTGAAACCGTGATCAACAGTCTACGATCTGAAATTAAAACACTGCAGGGTATACTGCCGATTTGCGCCTCATGTAAGAAGGTAAGAGACGACGAAGGCTACTGGTCTGAAGTTGAGCATTACATATCAAGTCGGTCAGATGCCGTATTTTCACATTCTTTATGTCCTTCGTGCCTCAAAGACCTGTATCCTGAAGTTGCAAAAAGAATGGATGATAAGAATAACAGCAAAGGGTCTGCGGATTAAATTAATTGTTAAAATTACTCTATTATTTTTCAACTAAAATATTTCAATAAAACAGTTGCAATTTACTGTACTGCTGATTATATTTGGTTTCGCGTGTGAAGACGGTTGGCTGACAGGCACGAAATGAGGTCAATTATGATATTCGCGCGGTTCTTTTTTTGCGAAAAAATGCTGAAAAGAGAATGGAAGTGACGAGAATAACTTAAACATAGACAAAGAACAGGAGAAACAATGAAAACAATAAGCGCCAAGCACAGCGATATCGACAGAAAGTGGTATATCGTTGACGCTGATGGAAAAACTCTCGGAAGAATAGCTACCGAGATCGCTCACAGACTGATGGGAAAGCACAAGCCGCTTTATACACCTCATATTGATCTGGGAGATTTTATCATAGTAGTAAACGCTGAAAAGGTAGTTCTTACCGGAAACAAAGAAACTGCTAAAGCATATTTCTCTTATTCCGGTTATCCGGGCGGAGACAAATTCACAAGTGTCGAGAAAATGAGGGAAAAGCATCCTGACAGGATAATTAGCTTTGCTGTAAGCGGAATGCTCCCGAAGAACAAGATGAGAGCGAGAAGACTTACAAGACTGAAAGTATATGCAGGACCGGAACACCCTCATCAGGCTCAGCAACCTGAAGTCATCGAATTCAAAAAATAAATTAAGGATATTGAATAAATGAAAGCTAATGCACACGGATTTCACACAGCGGTAGGCAGAAGAAAGACTGCGACCGCAAGAGTAAGAATTAAAGCCGGAAGCGGTAAGATACTTGTCAATAACACTGACAGTCTGGAATATTTTAAGAAAAAGATCCTTCAGATGGACCTTGAGCAGCCTCTTGAACTTACAGGCAATACGGGTAAATTCGATGTCTTCGTAAACGTAAGGGGCGGAGGACTGTCCGGACAGGCCGGAGCGACAAGGCTAGGGATCGCGAGAGCTTTGGTAACCCTTGACGAGGAACTGAAAAGAGCTTTGAGAGCTGCCGGAATGCTCACAAGAGATTCCAGACAGAAAGAAAGAAAAAAATACGGACTTGCGAAAGCAAGAAAAAGATTCCAGTTCTCAAAGAGATAGAGAACGGATATTAAAAAGCATCCTGCGATCCCTGTGTTGGGGTGCGGCCTGCCGGCCGTTTCAACCGGGGAAATGAACAGGTTGCGGATAATCCTGGCATGAGCCCGGATGCGCCGTAAGGCGGAAAACCCCAAAATAAAAAGGAGAAACAATGCCGAGAGTAAGCGTACAGCAACTGTTACTGGCGGGATCACACTTCGGACACCTGTCCAAAAGATGGAACCCGAAAATGAGACCTTATATCTTCACAAAGAAGAAAGGTATTCACCTGATCGATCTCAATAAGACCGTCGAAAAGATCGATGAAGCGTGCGATGCGGCGATGAAGATCATCGCAAAAAGAGGGAAAATACTGTTCGTGGGAACGAAAGCACAGGCTAAAGACCTTCTGAAAGAAGAAGCGGTAAGATGCGGAATGAACTATGTTACCGAAAGATGGCTGGGCGGTTTCCTGACCAATTTTCAGACGATCAGAAATTCGATCAGAACTCTTGAAGAGCTCGAGAGAAAAGCTACTGACGGAACATACCAGAAAATAAATAAGAAAGAGAAGATCGTTATTGAGAAGGACAAAGCGAAACTCATCAAGGTTCTGGAAGGTGTAAGGACAATGAAAGTAGTTCCGAACGCGATCTTCGTAGTTGATACGATAAAAGAATCTATAGCGATCAAGGAAGCAAAAAAGCTGAATATCCCCGTTTTTGCGATCTGCGACACCAATTCTGACATTGACGATATTGATTACGTCATACCGGCCAACGATGATGCTTTCAAATCGATCGGTCTGATAACAAAAGTACTGAGCGATTCGATACTCGAAGCAAGCCAGGTCGCCAACATTAAGGCCGGTGATGAGGGCAGGCCCCAGCAGGACGAATCTCAGGCGGCCGATAAAAAAAGAGCTCCCAAAAGACCTCTGAGAAGAACGGATAAGAAAGAAGAGAACGCTGAGGAAGCTCAGACTGAAAACGAGTAATATAAAGTACCGGAGATAAATTATGGCAGAAATATCCGCAAAAATGGTAGCTGACCTGAGAAAATCAACCGGATCGCCGATGATGGACTGTAAAAAAGCTCTTACTGAAGCGAATGGTGATTTCGAGGAAGCGGTCAAGATATTAAGAGAAAAAGGGATGGCTAAAGCAGCTAAAAGGTTGAGTAACGAAACGAATGAAGGAAAGATATTCTGTAAAATTTCAGATGATCTCAAATCCGTATCAATGCTCAAACTTACATGCGAGACCGAACCTGTAAGGAACACGGAAGAATTCAATACTTTCGGTGATGAGATGTCACAGATCGCTTTTTCCGGTGATTTCGCAAGATTCGAATCTGAAGAGATCGAAACAAAGCTGACCGAGATCAGAGCAAAACTTGGTGAGAACATCACTATAGTTGAATACGAAAGAATGGAAGGTGACCTTGTTTCATATTATATACATATGAATTTTAAGGTCGGAGTGATCATAAAGCTTTCTCTGGGCGACAAATCAAAATCATCTGTTCCGGCAGTTCAGGAACTGGCGAAGAATCTGACATTGCAAATAGCTTCACTGGCCCCAAAATCCGTTTCGTCTGACGATCTTGATCCGGAATTCATAAAGGGTGAACTTGAGATTATTCTGCATCAGCTTAAAGAAGACCCCAAGAACGCCAATAAACCCGACAATATTCTTGAAAAAATAGTTGAGGGCAGAAAAGGGAAAATATTCGCGGAATCCTGCCTGCTTGAACAAGAGTATGTAAAAGAGAAAATGTTTGTTAAAGAACTTATCGCTTCTGTTGAGAAAGAAGCAGGAACATCTATAAAAGTTGACAGATTCGTAAGATTCCAGATAGGCGGTCAGTAGGCTGCATGAAGGCTTCGGTGTTCCGGAGCCTTTTTTTTTAATTTAACGGAGGATGCCTGATGGACAGCGCCAAATATAAGAGGATACTTCTGAAACTTTCCGGTGAGGCACTGGTAGGAAGCCAGGGTTACGGGATTGATCCTGAAGTCGTAAAAAAGACCGCTAAGGAGGTCAAAGACATATATAATCTCGGCGTCCAGATAGGTATAGTGATCGGCGGCGGTAATATTTTCAGGGGGCTTTCCTCTCACGCCAGGAACATGGACAGGGTCCAGGCCGACCAGATGGGCATGCTGGCGACTATCATAAATTCCATCGCAATCCAGAACGCTTTGGAGCAGGAAGGGATCGAAACGGTCATTCAGAGTTCCATACCGATGGATTCGATCGCGGAACCTATAGTTATAAGAAAAGCTATGAGGCATTTTGAAAAGGGAAGAATAGTAATTTTCGGAGGCGGAACGGGAAATCCTTATTTTACTACGGACACGGCGGCTGTTCTCAGAGCGCGCGAAATAAACGCTGAAGTGATCATAAAAGCTACTAAGGTGGACGGAGTTTACGACTCGGACCCCGTAAAAAATCCAGGCGCAAAAAAGATAGATAGAATTTCATATATCGAAGTATTGAACCAGAATCTCAGAGTACTTGATACTACAGCGATCAGTTTCAGTATGGAGAATAAACTTAAAATAGGCGTGGTAAACCTGTTAAAACCCGGACATCTGAAGAGATTCGTAACAGGTGAGAATATTGGTTCGATCGTTGATTAAATAATTGATACAAGCTGTTCCAAGCCGTCAGCCGACGGCTTTTTTATTTTAAAAAAAACAATATTAATGTCTTGACAAACGACAACAAATGTCATAATTTTAGTATCAAGTGTATGAAAATGTATAAAAATGGGGAAAATGAACAGCTTCTCAGAAAAATACGGATACTCGGTGGATGAAAAAGGCAGGATAAATTTTAAAAAGATCATTAAAAGGCTTCATGCCGAAGAAAAGGAAAATGCCAATTACCACTTATTGAGACAGACGGTTGAACTATACGGTTCAAAAAAACGTTATCCGTTTTTTTACATTTTCACCGAGAGGTCATGGAAGAAGTTCTATGACGAGAAAGTCGAAGGTATGGATACACCTCTCAGGATAAAATTCCTGACAAATTACTGCGGGGAGGCCTCACTGGATAATTCAGAAAGATTATCCTTCCCGAAAGAGTTCTTGGGATTCATAGGCGCAGAAAAAGATCTGATCCTGCAGGGTGACGGCGAAAAGATTCAGGTATGGTCGAAAAAGAATTTCGAAGAGTACCTGAAAGGACTGTCAAAACTTTCTCCAAGTACCGATCTGGATGACATGTTCAGTAAACGCAGTTAGACATTCAAATAAAAAAACTCCTCCGCTACTTCGGTAGCGGTTTGCATTTAAAGGAAATTAAAATATATGAAAACCGCCGGTTACCACATACCAGTACTGCTCAAAGAAACAATAGATCTGCTTATAACAGACAGGAACGGATCTTATCTGGACTGTACTCTGGGCGGCGGCGGTCATTCTAAAGCAATTCTAAATTCGATCTCCAGTGAAGGCTTTCTGATAGGAGTGGACAGGGATATACACGCAATTGAATATGCCGGGAAACTGCTCGGAGGTCATAAGAATTTTAAGGCCAGTCAGATAAATTTTTCCAGGATCAACGAGCTGGATGAAATAGTGTTCGGGATGAAGTTCGACGGGATACTTCTTGATCTCGGACTGTCGTCAAGGCAGATAGACGACGCAGGAAGAGGATTTTCCTATATGTCGGAAGCGGAACTGGATATGAGAATGAACAGGGAAGAGGAAATGTCGGCTTTTGAAATAATCGGAACATATTCTCAGGAAGAGCTGGCAGATATATTCTTCAGGTATGGTGAGGAAAAGAGATCCAGACAGATCGCATTGAAAATAATTCAATCAAGAGAAAAGAAAGAGATCAGAACCACTAAGGAACTGACAGATCTTATATCGTCCGTAACTCCTTCAAACTTCAGGGTCAAGACGCTGTCGAGAATATTTCAGGCTTTAAGAATAGAGGTTAACAGGGAACTCGACGAACTCGCAACTGCTCTGAAATTCAGCCTTAATATTCTGAAGGTCGGCGGCAGATGCGCGGTGATATCTTACCATTCTCTGGAAGACAGAACTGTCAAAAACTTTATTAAGGAGAATTCTGAAGGCTGCATTTGTCCTAAGAATTTTCCGAAATGCGTATGCGGAAAAAAACCAATTGTGGAAAGTGTGACGAAAAAACCGGTGATCGCATCCGAATCTGAGATACTAAAGAATTCCAGATCCAGGAGCGCGAAACTGAGAGTTTTCAGAAAATTATGATCGGAGGCTGAAATGAAGCAGCATTTATATGTAAGAGGCAACGGCGCAAAAGTACTGAAGAAACGATTTCAGGCTTTCGATAAAATTCTGATTATGGCACTTTTTGCCTTTATTCTGGGATTATATGTAATTATGCAGTCGCAAATAAAATCCGTTACAAAAGAGACGGGTGATCTCAGCGTGGAGAAGAAGCTGCTCTCCGAAGAACTTGAAAGGCTGATGTCCGATTATGATAAAATGGTTACCTATTCAGAGCTGAAGCAATACGCGAATACAAAGCTTAACATGATCGAATCAGGATCAAAAGTGAAAAGTTTCGCCGTCATCGACAAACACGGAATATTCAGAACTGCAAGACCGTCGGACATGCCGGATCTGTTCGAGACCAGGATCAACCTGGCGCTTCTACAAACGGAAGAAAAAAATAAAGACCGTAAAAGTGAGTAAATGACAAAGATCAGGCCTGCGGGCAGAAAAACCGATAAGATCGTTGAGAGAAAGAATTTCTCGCGGCTTATTTTTTTGTTCTCCCTGAGTCTTATTGTATACGGTATCATAATCATAAAATTATACGACACACAAATTTCAAAACACAGGCAGTATTCCCAAAGATATATAGAGCAGTCAAAGAAAAAGATCACGATCTATGCTCCGAAAGGAAATATATACGACAGAAAATATTCTAAACTGGCCGAGAATATAGGTACAAATTATGCATTCGGATTAAACACAAGAGTAGTAAAGAGCAAGAAGGATCTGGCCGGAAGAGTATCGGAAATAACACAAAGGAACAGGCAGAAATATTTAGATATCCTTAATTCAAAAAACGGTTTCGTGTGGCTTGACAACAGACTTACGGAGAAAGAAAGAGGAGAGATATATTCGTGTCTTACCGCAGAGGAGAAGTCAGCCGCGTCGTTCAAATCGACCGCGAACAGGATATATCCCCAGAGGAAACTCGCAGGACAGATAATAGGATATACGAATATAGACGGCGAAGGATTGAGCGGCATTGAAAAAGAGTTCGAAGATCAGCTTAAAGGTAAAGACGGCTGGGAGTTCGTTCATCAGGACGGAAGGCTCAACAAATATTATGGTTCCGAGATAAACAGGAAAGAGCCGCTGCCGGGTAACAGTATCGTACTCACGATAGACGATAATTATCAGGCGATCGCTGAGGATGAACTTGGAAGAGCGGTCGATAAGTGGCATGCAAAAAAAGGCGTTGTGATAGTGATGGAACCTAAATCAGGAGAAATACTTGCTATGGCGAGCTGTCCTGACTATGACCCTAACAATGTCGGTGATTATGATCCGTTCAGCAGGAAGAATAAAGCTGTAACTGATGTATACGAACCCGGATCGACATTCAAGGGTATTTCGGCTGCTATTTTGTTTGAAGAGGGTAAAGTGGAGGAAAACGAGATGTTCTTCTGCAGCAACGACGGGTATACTATCGGTAAAAGAAAGATCAAGGATTCGCATAAGAACGAGAACGAACTGATGAGTTTCAATGACGTTATCGGCCAGTCCAGCAATGTAGGTACTCTTCAGGCAATACTCAGGATAGACAAGAACAGACACTTCGAATATCTCAGGGATTTTGGGTTCGGTAACAAGACGGAAATAGAACTGACGGGTGAAGTTCGGGGATATCTGCCCAGAGTAAGGGACTGGAGTCTTACTACACAGCCTACTATGAGCTTCGGTCAGGGAGTAACGGTAACACCTCTGCAATTGATAACTGCTTACTGCGCGATCGGCAACGGCGGATGGCTCGTCAAACCTTTAATAGTGAAGGGAATAATCGATAAAGACAACAGAATAGTAGAGAAATACGACACTTTCAAAGTACGCAGGGTGATAAGCGGAAAAACATCGGAAAGAGTGCGGAACCTGTTAAGATACGCTGTCGAGAACGGAACCGGTTCCGTTGCTGAAATAGAAGGTCTTAATGTGGCAGGAAAGACGGGAACTTCCCAGAAAGTAGAGAATGGACAGTATTCCAGAAGTAATTATGACGCCAGTTTTATCGGAATGGTCCCTTATGACGATCCAAAGCTGGTTTGCCTGGTGATGCTGGATTCACCTAGAGGATGTATTTACGGAGGAACTGTAGCTGCCCCTGTTTTCAGGAATATTATTAAAAGGATTTATGATCTGGACAGGTCGAAAATAGTTGTAGAAAGCAAAACAGGGAAAAGCAATCATGAAGTACCGGATCTGTGCGGGATGAATGTCAGCGAAGCTTCGAATATTCTGAACGGTCTTAAAATTAAATACAAAATAGAGAAAGGAACGGAAAAGGTGGCGTATCAGTCCAGGCAGCCTTACTCATTAATGAACGATAAAGAATATCTTGTTCTTTCAGGAGTGAACAGGGGAAAAAAGGAAAATACTCTTGGTATTACACCTGATGTGTCCGGTTTACCTGTTCGTGAAGCGGTAAAACTTCTTTACAGCTCAGGTGTTGAACCGGTCGTAATAGGCAGCGGTAATGTTATCAGTCAATCGGAGATATATGTTAACGGTCCGGAGACAACAGAATTGTGCAGTCTTTACTGCAGGCAACCGGTCTCAGAAACGGTAAAGTATAAGAAAACGGTAAAGAAACAGTTATGAGGCTCAGCAGATTATTAAAAGAGATAGAATGTACGGAGATCGAGAATTTCTCGGATTGCGAAATTACGGATGTTTTTTCGGATTCAAGAGAGAAATTCAAAAATTCACTTTTTATAGCAGTCAAGGGACTGATGTCAGATGGGGCTGAATTTGCCTCTGATGCGGTGGAATCCGGCGCATGCGTCGTAATTTACGAAACGGATATCCAGAGAAAATTTCCCGGCGTTACATATATTAAAGTAAAAGACACTCGCGTCATACAGTCAAAAGTGGCCGGTCTGATATATTCGTGTCCTGCAGAAAAACTTCATCTGACAGGTATCACCGGAACGAACGGCAAGACTTCCACGGCATATATTTACAGGCATATTCTTAAGCATAACAAGATCAAATGCGGTCTTTTGGGTACTACCGAATACGATCTGGGAAACAGAAAATTCGAACCCGCAAGAACGACTCCGGACGCAGTATTTCTTCAGAGATATTTCCGCGAGATGAGAAATTCAGGCCTGAAGCATGCGGTAATGGAAGTGTCCTCACACGCCATTTCACTTAAAAGGATTGAGGAGGTATTCTTCGATACAGCGGTATTCACCAATCTTACAATGGACCATCTAGATTATCACGGGACCATGGAAGAGTATTCCTCTACAAAGGCGGAGCTTTTTTCCGCGCATTTAAAGAATGGAGGGTTATCGGTAATAAACGCCGATGACGAATATGCCGGGATGATGACTCAGGCGTCACCTTATGAAGTGATCTTATAAATGATGTAAGATATCTGCCTGCAGGTATGGAAATGGATTTTACGTTCAGGGGAACTGAACATACTATAAGTACGTCGCTCAACGGAGGCTATGAACATATCCGCCGCTCTGCTTTCTGCGGACAGGCTCGGGATCCCGGTCGCCGATATCATAAACGCGATGAAGATACCTTTTGAAATACCCGGGAGACTGGAAAAAGTTTACGATGATGGTTTTTCTGTTTATGTGGATTACGCTCATACACCCGACGCGTTGCTTAGGACGCTCAGCACGGTAAGGGAATTCTGCAGGGGAAGGCTTATAACCGTTTTCGGGTGCGGAGGGAACAGAGATCATGAAAAAAGACCGGTAATGGGCAGGATCGCTTCCGAGCTTTCAGATCTGGTTATTGTGACCGACGACAACCCGAGGAACGAGGTCCCGGCGGAGATAATAAAAGCGATAACTTCAGGAATAACCGGTTCCAACTGGATATCAGTACCGGACAGAAAAGATGCGGTCAGAGAAGCGCTGTCATCAGCCGGGAACGAAGACGTGATCGTAATAGCCGGAAAGGGGCATGAGAATTATCAGGAGATAAAGGGTGTCAAATACCCGTTCTCCGACAGGGAGACAGTACTGAATTTAACCGGGAGATCAGATGGTTAGGCTTTCCGAACTGATACAGGCATGCACCACCGGAAGAACGGAAAACGCTGACGGCAACGTGTTCGTTACAGGCGGCAATACGGATTCGAGGCTGATAGTCGAAGGCAACATCTATTTCGCTCTGAAAGGAAATAATTCCGACGGGCACGATTATATACCTCAGGTCTGCAGTAAGGGAGCTTCAGTATGCGTGGCAGATCTGTCATATGTCAACACCGGTAAATATCCTGTAATATATTCGGATGATGTTGAAAGAACCCTAGGAGAGCTTGCCGCGCAGTGGAGAAAGCTGCACAACGCAAAGATCATAGGCATCACCGGAACCAACGGAAAGACCACGACAAAGGAAATACTCGGCAGGATGCTTTCTCTGAAATACCGTATAATTTCTACATACAAGAACTATAATAACCATATAGGTGTCCCGCTGACTCTTCTTTCCATAAAGGACGACACGGAATACGCGATAGTCGAGCTCGGAACGAACCATTTCGGCGAGATTGAATATCTTTCCAGAATGTCTGACCCCGATATGGGGCTGATAACCAATATCGGCGAGGGTCATCTGGAGCAGTTCGGGGACAGGAACGGCGTATATTCCGAGAAAATAAAACTTTTCGAACTAATGGAGAAAAAGTGCGGAAAGATATTCGTAAACAGGGACGATGATCTGCTTAAGGAATGGTCAGGAGGCAATACGGTTTCTTACGGCCTTAACGGTTCCGCGGAATATACTTTTACGGGGATAGGAACGGGAGAAGACGGCTGCGCGGTTTTCGAGTACCGCGGATGCGAAGCAAGGATGAACATACCCGGCCTTCTGAACGTAAGGAACGCGATCGCAGCCGCAGCTGTTGCGGGCGAACTCGGTATCACGCCGCAGGAGATCACTTCAGTACTTTCGACGATCACGCTTTCCGATAAAAGATACGAGAAGGTCGGTTATAAGAATTCAAAGGTACTGCTGGACTGCTACAATGCCAATCCCACTTCGACGGAGAATTTCCTGAAAGATATTTCTTTTATAAAAGATTACGATACCGTCGTCCTCGGTGATATGCTGGAACTCGGAGCGACATCTGAAAGATCGCATTCAATGATAATTGATACGGTTTCAGGACTCGGATTCGGCGAAGTGCTCCTAACAGGGGAGGAAATGAGGAAAGCTTTCGAGAAAGGACATTATCCGCTGAATATAAGATATTTCGGTGATTTCACGGAGCTCAAGAAAAGGTTCGACGAGATCGCTTCAGAGGGTAGGAACATTGCTGTAAAAGGTTCGAGGGGAATGAAACTTGAAAAACTGCTGGACTAGAAAATGATGGTAAAAAACACTATAGAAGACAACATCAGATATGATATAATCCTTATGATCACCGTGTTCGCTCTTCTTGTTTTCGGTTCGATAATGGTCATGAGCGCTGGATCTTTCATAGCTGCCGAGAAGTTCAATAACGATAATTATTTCGTGACGGCTCAGACAAAGAACGCCATGATCGCATTCTTTGCTCTTGTTATGGGAATGATGCTCAATTACAGGATCTACAACAATAAATATTTAATGAACGCGGGATTGATACTTACGGGACTTGCACTTGTATATCTTCTTATTTCAAATCACGGGGACAGTATTAAAGGAGCTAAAAGGTGGATATTCGGATTCCAGCCCTCGGAACTCGCTAAGAACATGATCGTGTTCTATCTGGCTTTCAGCCTTACCGCAAAGCAGACGGTGCTGAAGCAGTTCCTCAGGGGTTATGTTTATCATATGTCGATCCTGTCGTCGACCGTGGCGCTGGTTCTGCTACAGCCGGCATTTTCAACCTCAATGATGATCTTTTCAATAGGGTACAGCATATTATACATCAGCGGAATGAAGCTTAAGCACCTTATGTCCTCAATGATCCTTCTGATACCTGTAATTATAATTATCGCGCTGGTCCAGCCTTACCGTCTTGCCAGAGTAAAAACATTTCTCGACCCTTCGGAGGACATAAGCGGTAAAGGATGGCAGGTCGAACAGTCGCTGATCGGTTTCGGCAACGGAGGCCTTACGGGCGTCGGGCTGGGAGAATCGAGACAGAAGGAATTCTACCTGCCTGAACCACACAACGACTTCATATTCTCGATCATAGGGGACGAGCTCGGATTTGTCGGGACTGTCCTGCTGGTCGGCGCTTACATATTAATAATGATAAGGGGGTTCAGGATAGCCTCCCGGGCGCCCGATTATTACGGTTTTATTCTTGCGTCCGGAATAACCATGACAATAGTGATATATTCAATATTCAACATGTGCATTACGCTGGGACTTGTACCTCCGACGGGGCTTCCCCTCCCGATGGTGAGTTACGGCGGCACTTCGCTGATAATGACCATGTTCAGTATGGGCGTGCTTCTGAACATATCGTATAAAAGCAGACACAGGGAAGAGGCGGATGAATGAGTTCAGACCAAATATGAAGCTTCATTTCATCGGTATCGGTGGTGCAGGGATGCTTCCTCTCGCGATACACGCGCATGCGCTAGGGTGCCGCGTGGAGGGATCGGACGTTAGCAGCGAGAATTTTCATCTGCTGGAGAAAGCCGGCATTTACCCGGCAAAAGGACACGGGGGCGTAAGCCCCGACACTGACCTGGTCGTCTACAGCGCGGCAGTGACCGCTGACAATCCTGAGCTCATCTCGGCAAGGAACCTGAACATCCCCGCAGTAAAAAGAGCGGAATTCCTCGGCCTGGTCACAAAGGACATGCATAGCATTCTGGTTTCGGGATCTCACGGAAAAAGCACCGTGAGCGCCATGCTTGCCGATATGATGAGCGGTACAGGATTCAGCCCGGCCGCGATTGTCGGCGCGGAGACGGTCTCCGCCGGATCGAACTATTATCCGGGCAAAGGCGATCGCATAATAATCGAGGCGGACGAATACGACAGAAGTTTTCTCAGACTGCATCCGTCCGATCTCATAATTCTCAACATCGACGACGACCATATGGATGTCTACGGGGATATTTCAGGTCTGAGATCGGCCTTTACCGAGCTGGTATCCAGGCTGAATGAAGATTCGGTGCTTATCTATAACGGCGACGATCCGAATACCTATATGGCAGTTTCGGGATGCGTATCAAGAAAGATCGGCTTCGGATTGGGTCAGAGATGTATTTACAGGGCTGAAAATATAAAATATGAAAATTTCCGCACGACTTTCGATCTGACGAAGTTCGGCGATAAAATATGTACCATGGATTATCTGTATTCGGGCCTGCATAACGTTTACAATATGCTCGCGGCATCAGCCCTTCTGTCGGAATACGGACTGGACGGAGAAACACTGGCTTTACTTGCGCAAAGGTTCAGGGGAGTTAAAAGAAGGCTCGAGATAATATACAGGGACAGCGGCGTTACACTAATCGACGATTACGGGCACCATCCTTCGGAAATAAAAGCTTCTCTGAAAAACATCAGGGAGAATACTGAAGGCAGAATAACAGTAATGTTCCAGCCTCATCTTTACTCTAGAACAAAATATCACCTGAAAGGATTCTCGGAGAGTTTCGGTGACGCTGACAGAATATTCATATCGCAGATCTATCCCGCGAGAGAGAAATACGATCCTTCTGTAGCAAGTTCGAATATTTTCGACGGAATGGACGATGGAACCAAAGCGAAAACGAGAGTATTTGACAATTTCGGCAGCCTTTATGATGAACTTAAGAATACTACTGAGGCCGGAGATGTCATAGTCAGCATGGGAGCGGGAGAAATTAATAAACTGCTGTATAGGTACAGAAAAGAGGTATGTGAAAGTGACAGGCACTGAATTTTTTATACGGTCATGCTCTGATGTTAGGTTCGGAGAACCTATGAACAGGTATACTTACTACAGGATCGGCGGGCCGGCCGAGATCTATGCGGTTCCACGTGATACTGAGGAGCTGAACGCGATCATTAACGTTTGTAAAGAGAACAATATCGAATATTTTATACTCGGTAAGGGCAGCAACCTGCTGGTTTCAGATAGCGGATACGAAGGCTGCGTTATCGACATGTCCGTCAATTTTACCGATGTGATCGCGGACGAGGGACTAATAGCTGCCGGTTCGGGATGCCTTCTGTCATCAGCGGCCAGAACAGCTGCGGAGAGCTCTATTACCGGGTTCGAAGAACTCGCCGGAATACCCGGAACGGTCGGAGGAGCGCTCGTAATGAATGCGGGCTGCTACGGGAAAGAGATCTCTGAGCTTGTGCATACGGTTGAAATACTGAAAGAGGGAAAGGTCATAAGGCTGAACAGGGAGGAGATAGGTTTTGGTTACAGACATTCGTCTCTCAAGGGAGAAATTATTATAGGGGCGGTGTTCAAACTCAATAACGGTGATAAAGAACAGATTACAGAAAAAATGAATGAATATTCTGTTTTAAGAAGATCAAAACAGCCTCTGAGCCTGCCTTCGTGCGGTTCGGTTTTCAAAAGACCCTCGGAAGGTTATGCGGGAAAATACATTGAGGACTGCGGTCTGAAAGGTAAAACCATAGGCGGAGCGATGATATCGGACCTTCACGCGGGATTTATAGTCAATACGGGAAATGCGTCTGCGTCAGATGTTCTCGGTCTCATCAAACTGATAAAGAAAGAAGTTGTTGCCAAATTTGGTGTGAGGCTTGAGGAAGAAGTCATTTATCTCGGGTTCAAACAGGAGGAACTTGAATGGATTTCATAAGAAAAGCGTATATAAAGATCAAACTCTTTTTCAGGTTGGTCCTGACAGCTGCTGTTATATTTTCGGCAGCTTATGGGACTTATCTGTTTTCGGAGGCTTACAGAACGACGCGGGTTTTCGATCTTAAGAAGATAGTGGTACACAACAACAGGCTACTGACACCCGGTGATGTGATAGAGCTGTCAGAGATACTGAGAGGTGTAAGGATAGGAAATATTGATACTGAAAAAGTCGAAAAGAAGATCAACTCGTCGCCTTACGTCAGAAGTTCGACGGTAAAAAGAAAATATCCCGCTACAATAGAGATAACTGTAACAGAGAACGTACCACTGGCTTACTATAATTCGGCCGGATCTCTGAGATATGTGGACTTTGAAGGGAAGGTTCTGGGTAAAGCTAAACCTGGAGACGGTTACGACCTGCCCGTATTCATATCCGTACCTGATGAGGAGACAGTTGACTTTATGTGCAAATGCGCGGGTATAAGCCCGTTCACATATCATCATATTTCCGAGCTTGAAATGACTGATTCCGGAGTGGAACTTTATCTTATCAAGTCGTCAGCCAGGGTCATTATCGGAAAGAACGAATTCGAAAAAAAAATAATCGTGCTCGAGAATTTTCTCAAGAACGAATATGGTAACCTTGCTTTCAACAGAATAGAGTATATAGATCTTCGTTTTGATAAACAGGTGGTGCTGAAAGAAATTTCTATAGCGGAAAAATAAAATAAGGCTGAGCTATGTACATTCTCGGAGTGGATTTCGGAAGTAAATATTTGAAAACGGCTTTATGCGTCAGGGATCCTCAGAGCGATGAGATATCCGTCGTGAAAACGCTCAAGATGCCTCACAGGGCGGCGAAGCAGGGAACGATAACGGATCTTGTAAAAGCGAAAGAAGTGTTCGGCATGATGCTCGAGAAGATAAAGCTCGAATTCTCCGAGGCCATCGACCAGTACGTAATATCGGTTTCCGGCGAGAACATAAGCTCCTATTCGGGAACATCGACGATACCTTTGTGGAAACAGGAGAACGAGGACAGAAGGGTCAGGATCACCAGAACGCACGTTAACGATGTGCTCAAAGCCGCAAAAATGACAGCCTACAACAAGGACGACAAGGTTGAGCTTCATTCCGTACCGCAGGAATTCCAGATAGACGATCAGCCTCCGACATCGAATCCGGTGGACATGTCCGGGGTCAAGCTTAAAAGCAGTGTGTACGTTATCCAGACCGATAAAGCTCACAGGGAGAATATAGGCAGCATACTTGAAGGGCTAGGAATAAAGAATTACAGAACGGTCTTCTCTCCGCTTGCTACTACCGAGACGGTGATCGACGACGAGGACAAGGAAGCCGGGATAATAGTAATATCGCTGGGTGATCAGACAACCGAGCTGACTGTCTATCTCAACGGAATACTCAGAATGGCAAAGATAATCCCTTTCGGCTCGAACAATATAACGAAAGACCTTAAGATACTTCTGAAAACGGATTTCAGTACCGCGAATAAAATAAAGAAGAACAATGCAACAGCGTTCTCCGCGGATGCCGATCCGGAAAAAATGATTGAGGTCGAGAACACTTCGTCGCAGAAATCCGAATTCAGCGAGGAGTTTATTGCAAAGATCACGGAAGCAAGGCTTAAAGAGATCTATGATTTTGTGACGAAAGAGATATACAAAGGCTCGTATCAGCGTATGATACACTCGCCCGTGATAATAACCGGGCCCGGAAGCACGCTCAACGGCGCTGAGAAGCTTTTCTCGGATATGAATAATTCGAAGACGACGAGGGGAAAAGCCATGGGTATCAAATACGGTAAGGAGGAGTTGGCAGAGGACTTCTTTACCGCAGCGGGGCTGGTTAAATACGCGGTAGTGAACGACATCTTCGCCGATCATGACGACGATGGGGACGGCACGGGCATCATGAGCAGGATAAAGCAGTTCGTGGCCGACCTGTTCTGACATAGATTTAATAAAGGAGGAATATATGGCGTCAATGGTATTTGAATTTGATAACGAGATCAAGGGCAGCGCGAAGATCAAGGTGATCGGCGTAGGCGGAGGAGGCTGCAACGCTCTTGACAGTATGATCGATATGGGGCTTAAGGGAGTCGAATTCATAGCGCTCAATACGGACGCTCAGGCGCTTCAGCAGTCAAAGGCCAATACTAAGATCCAGATAGGGTCGCAGACCACCAAAGGCCTCGGCGCGGGAGCCGATCCGGAAGTAGGGCGGCTGGCTATGGAGGAGGACAGAGAAAAACTTACGAACATTTTGTCCGATTCTGACATGGTATTCATAGCAGCCGGCATGGGGGGTGGAACGGGCACGGGCGCAGCGGGAGTGCTCGCAGAGATTACAAGCGGACTCGGAGCCCTTACGGTGGCGATCGTGACCAAACCTTTCAAGTTCGAGGGTCAGAAAAGGTCCGTCAATGCTGAGAAGGGTATTCAGAAATTAAAGGAGCACGTTGACGCATTGATCATAGTGCACAACCAGAGGCTTGTTCAGTCGACCACCGATCCGAACACCTCGTTAAAGAAGGCTTTCGTACAGGTTAACGAGGTACTCTACAAGGCTGTCAGGGGCATCGCGGACCTTATAACATACAGAGGAAACATCAATCTCGATTTCGCGGATATAAAGACCACCATGAAAGGTATGGGGGACGCGATGATGGGTGTCGGCGAGTCCGAAGGCGAGCACGCCTGTATCGAGGCCGCTCAGACGGCTATCCAGAGCGCGCTGCTCGAGAACGTGGACATCAAAGGCGCCAAGGGACTTCTCGTCAACATCAGCGCGAACGAGGAACTGTCGCTCTTCGAGGTCGAGCAGGCGATGGACCTGATCTATCAGGCTACAGGAACGACTGACGTCAATGTGATATTCGGTGTCGTGACGGACAACGAGATGCAGGACAAAGTTAGGGTGACCGTGATCGCGACAGGTTTCGAATCAGGTATTAAGAAAGACAAAAAGAACGAATTCGACAAAGCTTACGCCGCGAAGGAAATGAGAGTAGCGCAGGCGGAAAAAGAACAATCAGGTGTAACAAGACTTCCGAAGAGTTTCAACGTGGATTATGAAGTTCCGGCCTTCTTAAGAATGAATAAGGACTGATCATGAACCTGAACGAACACGAAATAATTAAGAAATACATGGTTCATTTCATCGAGAAATGCAAGGAAGTATACGATCTTGATGTATCGGTAAGAAATCTGTCCGTAAATAAACCTGAACCGACCGAAGACTTCAGGGAATACAAGGATGGCAAAAGCTCGACCGACACTGAAATCGGTTTTGAGATACTCGGGTGGAAGGCGTATTCCGAGAACGCGCTAAAGAATTTTATGATCACGCTGCTTGACGAGGACGAGTCGTTCGCTCCCATAGTGAATCTGGAAGTGTATGAGATACAGAGTAAAGGGAAATCGAACGTGAGAGTAATATTTTCCATGGTTTACGCTTCTTACGATATAACATCCGAAAGCAAAATATCTGACGATCTGAAATCAGGCGCCATTGACAGAGACGGTATTATTAACGAGATCGAACTTAGGTTGAGCGAAATATATACTCTTCTGAAAAAACTGAGGAGCTGATATGTATGAAATAATAGTAAAGCACCATTTCTCATCGGCGCACAGACTGATCGATTACGACGGCGAGTGCAAGAATCTTCACGGGCACAACTGGAAGGTCAAGGTCTTCGCCAGAGCGGAAGAGCTGAATAAAATAGGCATATCGCTTGATTTCAAGGAATTCAAGCGGATCGCAAAAGCAGAGATCGATAAATACGACCACGTTTATTTAAACGAACATCCGAGCTTTAAGGACATCAATCCTACAGCCGAGAACATAGCCAGGATACTCTTCGAGGAACTGTCGGAAAAGATCAACAACGACAATCTTAAGATCCACATGATAGAGGTCTGGGAATCCGACAATAACGGCATGAGATATTTTAAATAATCTATTAATTCCGCAATATAAACCCTCACATCTACTGTACCTGATAATTTTTCATCCTTTACAAGCAACCATTCATCAGTTTTAATAAATAATATGATATTTAATTGTTAAATTTGAGATTAAGTAATTTATA
>QKDR01000129.1 GCA_003252515.1 Candidatus Delongbacteria bacterium
AATTACCTGTTTTTGATTCGATCTTAACCATGATCTCATGTGTACATTTCATAGCTTCAAGATGTTCCATGACCTCATCATGTATGTTGGCTGCGAAGATCTCTTCGTCCGGATCAAGCCCGATCACTATATAGATGTCCTGTCCGTCTATCTTGATCCTCAGGATATTGCCGTTGTCAACAAGATTAACTCCGTGTTTGGGGTGCATTACATTTTTAAGCATGTTAAGCATAGATTTTTCCGTAATGACCCTTTTTTCATCCTGGATTCTGCCTATCTTTTTCTCGAACTCCCTTATTGCGGCTTTGATACCATTAATCGCAAGAACGCTGCAGTGCATTTTCACGGGAGGAAGTCCACCAAGTTCATTAGCCGCCTCTGTTGTTCCCATTTTCTTGACATCGTCAATATGCTTGCCAAGAACCATTTCAGTCGCGATAGATGCAGTAGCTATGTTAGAAGCACATCCGTATGACCTGAACTTTATATCTTCTATAATAAGCGTATCTGGATTTATTTTCAAAGTGTAATTAACCATATCTCCGCAGGCGGGGCTTCCTTCCGTTGCTTCGGCATTAGCTCCTTCAAGTGTTCCGAGATTTCTCGGCTTTGTAAAGTGGTCTATAGTTTTTTCGGTATATTTCAGCGCCATTTCTTATTCCTCTTCGTTTTTATTTTTATAAAATGTTTTAGCGTTCGCATTAAGAAGCTCACTATGCTCTTCAGGTATAAAAGATGACATGCTTCTTAGTATTTCCACAACTTCGGTGACATTATTCACAGTTTCGTCAATTTCTTCTTCAGTGTTGAATTTCGACAAAGTGAATCTGATCGAACCGTGCGCCTGTTCATGTTTAAGACCGATTGCTGTAAGCACGTGTGACGGCTCAAGCGTTTTTGAAGAGCAGGCCGATCCTGAAGATACACATATTCCTCTCAGAGAAAGATGCATCAGAATAGCCTCTCCTTCAATATAGTGGAAAGTAATGTCGACGTTATGCGGCAATCTCATCCTGACCGTCGGTCCTTTAGGCCCGTTTAGAGTAATATGGTCTATTTTTGTCAAGCCTTCTATCAGTCTGTCCCTTAAGCTTGTGATCCTGCTGTTGTTTGAATCCAGATCCCTGTATGCAACCTCTGCTGATCTTGCAAAACCCATTATGGCTGGCAGATTCTCGGTACCCGGTCTGAGGTTGAATTCGTGAGATCCTCCCTCCATAAGTTTTCTGATTTTTATCCCTTTTCTTATATATAAAGCTCCTATCCCTTTAGGACCGTGGTTCTTGTGCGCGTTGAAAGTCATAAGGTCAATATTCTCTTTTTTAACATCAATTCTGAGTTTACCGAAAGCCTGCGCCGCGTCGGTATGCAGAACAACGCCTTTCTCCCGGCATATTTTCCCGATCTCCTCAATGTTCTGGATAGTACCGATCTCATAATTAGCATAAATTATTGATACGAGTATTGTAGTTACTTTGAATTTACTCTTGAGATCGTCAATGTCTATAAAACCTTCAGGATCAACTTTTACTTCATCGACTTTATAACCCTCAGCTTTCAATCTGTGCGCAACGGCTTTGACCGAAGAATGCTCAATTGATGAAATGATTATATGATTTCCTTTGTTCTTCATATATTCAGCTATACCGTTTATAGCCATGTTGTTGGCTTCGGTGGCACCGGAAGTGAAAATTATTTCACCCGGGTCCGCATTGATGTGACCAGCAATGGAAGCTCTCGCTTTTGCCAGGTTCTCATCCGCTTCAATCCCGAGATTGTGAAGCGATACCGGATTGCCGTAAGAATATCTATAGAATTCGAGCATATGATCTAAAGTATCGTCATCGATCCTGGTAGTATCGCCGTTATCAAGATATATTATTTTTTCACCCATTTATATTCTCCGCTAATTATCACGATCGCTAACTGTAATTTAGACATAATGACCTTAAAGCTGTTATGATTAAAGACATTCATGTGAGCAATTTTTCCAGAAAGCTGAAATAATATCCTATGATCTTTTCACCCCAGAGAAGTGAAACCATGATCCCTGCAGATAGAAAAGGACCGAAAGCAAGTCGCTGCCTGAAAAAAACATATCTGAAAAGTGCGATGTTGTAAATGTTCTTTGCCGCTTCATATATAAGTTTCCCGTTTTCGTAAAACATCCTCATTTTGTTCAGGTAAGACTCACTGTCTTTGAAGTAAAAGTCTTTAAAATATACGAGAGCTGCTTCGGAAAGATATCTCTGCAAAAGATTGTCATCGTTCAGGTCTATACAGCTCTCAATAAGTTCAATTATTTTCTTCTGTTCTGCCGTATAACCGTTGAACTGGAAATATCTGTTGTGTCTCAGAAGGAATTCAAGCTTTTGACCGTTGTCTCCCAATTTAAACATATGCGATCTGATCTCTTCAACAGAATCGCAGCATTTATCTTCGTTCCCGAATAACTCGTTGTCATTCAGTATGTCTGACAGTCTTCCGAGATTATTTTCTTTGCAGGATTTTTGGATCAGCTTATAGTTGTCGTGATACGAATCGTAACCGACCAGATCTTCGGAAAGCACTTTCTTAAGATCAGTTCTTGAGATGTTGTCTGCTGTGTTAAGCTTTTTAAGAACAGATATGGCCTCTGTTTCATCGTTTACAGCTGCAAATCTGAAAAAAAGCCTGGTGTAAGTTGCAGGTGCAAGATTTTGTAAGTCAATCAGATCCTGCAATTCAGAACGGATCTTGCTGAAACTGTCTTTTCTCAGATTAAAATATATCTGCATTCTTAATCCCATAATATCAGCTGAATTGTCAGGATCCTGCAGAACCGCATCTGTTCCTGTTTCCGCGATGGACAGAAAACGCAAAGATTCTTTTTCTCTTTTGAGCATATTGATCAGAGTAGGGAGTGCATGTGAGATCACAGCAAATATTGATCCGATTATGAAAGCAGTAAGTGTCAGCTTCGGTCCGAGTATCAGACCTGCTGAACCCAGAAGGAAAAGATCTCCCATACCCATAGCTTCCTGTTTATAAATGATCCTGCCGATCTTATGGATAACGTACAGAATCCCGAAACCTGTAATACCTCCAAGCAGTGATCCTAAAGGTGTTAAAGGCAGGAATTTTCGAATAAAGATGTTAAAGACAACAGTAATTATAGAAATTGCCAGAAGAGTAATATTAAGGCCGTGGGGTATGCTGAAAGTTTTGTAATCAATAAGTATTATGCAAAAAAGAGTATATGAAAGTGAGATGTATATTATCAGTTCCGGAACAGGTCCGATCATTATATAAAGTCCTAATGTGATCAATCCTACAATTAATTCGACTAAAGGATACTCTATAGAAATAGGTTTACCGCACGATGAACATTTCCCTCTGAGAAAAATCCAGCCGAGAACCGGTATGTTCTCGTACCATCTTATTACGTGACCGCATTTTGGGCATGATGACGGAGGAGATACGATGGACATTCCGTTGGGAACACGATAAATAACGACATTCAGAAAAGATCCGAATATCATGCCGAAGATAAGGTAAGTATACCATGTCGAAAAGAATATTCTGAAAGTTTCTGCGAACAAAAGACACTCCTTAAATTTCAGGTATGATAATGTAAATAAAAAAAATGCGAATTCAAATTAAAATTCTTGTTGGAATTAATGTAAAAATATGTTATTATAATTAAGAAATAAATTAAAAGGGGTTTACGATGAAGTATTCTGTATTGAAAATTGTGGTCTTTACTATTACCTTCCTATCGGTTTTCGGATATAACAAATGCTATGCTCAGGATGTATACATAATAAAACACACACAGTCAAATGACAGAGGCAGTTTTTCTGTTACACAACAAGGTTCTGCGGTTAGTAAAAAGAAAATAAAGGTTAACGAAATAAGCTTGTCTGTTTCAGGTAAAACAAGCAGGACCGTTATGGTGACAGCCGACATCAGAGTAGAAAGCGCTCCTGAAATACCTAAAGGAATTAAAGCCGTTATAAGGAGTTATGCAGATCCTGACTTCAAAAGAGAAGTGGAGTATAAAGAGTCAGATGACAACTCAGGAGTTTATGAAGAAAATATAAAAGACATTAAAGAAGATTCTGTACCTGTAAAACTTTATCTGGAGGTCACTGTAAACGGAGAGATCTCAACTTATTACTTCTGGGATGAAAACGACCTGAGTTCTATAGTCTCGGATATTAATAATGAATACGGGTCTAATCTTGAAGTTGTTGGAGAAGGCAGGTCTGTAAGTGTCAGAAATGCAAATTTTAAGAAAGTGATAGATGATAAAACCGTAAGTAAAAGATTTTATGCAACTAAAGAACAAATAGATCAGAGCGGAATGAAGGCAGTTTTCGGTTTCGACATTACTGATCTTGAGAAAAAACTTGTAAGCGATAAGATCATGTCAAAAGATTATATCGGTAATTTCACATTGATAATCGATCCTTCCGACATGTATGTCAACGGAAATAAAATCCCGGACAGTCTCCTTCCCGAGTACAGAAAGATCATGAACGGTTTTTCTTTCGATTTTGAAGATAACTGATACATAACGGAGCAATATTCGTATGGATCGAAGTACTGAAAATATCTCAATAATATTTCGGTACCTGCTTATATTGATGATTTTTTCGGTATTGCTGCCTTTAAAAGCTGAACGTGAAGATCACAGACTTAAAATATCACACAATCAGAACAATCCGCCTTTCAAATTCGTGAATTCTTCTAACGAATCTGACGGACTCCTTATAGATATCTGGAAGCTGTGGTCAGAAAAAACAGGTATTCCTGTACAATTTTCTGCGGGAAGTTTTGATAATACTGTCGAAGAAGTAGCAAAAGGTAATTCCGATATTCATGCCGGTATGTTCAAAACTTCTGAAAGAGAAAAACTTTTTGATTTTTCTCAACCGGTCCTTAATGTCGATTATTTTATTTTTTGCGATAAATCCGTTTACAGAGAAGGATTTGAAGAAAGGGAGTTGTATTCTTTCGTTATCGGAGTTCCTTCAGGTTATACTGCAGAATATGCCAAGAAAAAGTTCCCGGATGCGGCAGTCAGAATATTTCCCGATTTACCTTCTGTTTATTCTGCCTGTGAGAACGGCTCTGTCAAAGTATTCATCTCTCCAAAAGAAACTCTTGAATTTCATCTGGATATCACCGGAAGGCCAAATACTTACGTAGAAATCAGTAAAGAACCGCTTTTTTCACAGGAATATAGAGGAGCGGTAAGAAAGGGGAACTATCAACTTCTTGAGAAAATCAATAAAGGACTTAATTCTATTTCAGAGAGGGATATATCTGAACTTAACAGGTTATGGTTCGAAAAAATAAAAAAAGAATATTTATTCTCAAAAAGCGGTGATATAAAATTTACAAATCAGGAAATGAACTACATTATTAAGGCAAAGGATATATATGTATCGGGTGATCCTGAATGGCCGCCGCAATCCATGTATGATACGAACGGTGAATATATAGGAATTATACCCGACCTCTGGGCTCTTATCGAAAAAAGATCCGGACTGAATTTCCTGAGAGTGAGATCCGGGAACTGGGCTCAGACTATAGAGATGATAAAAGATAGTACGATAAGTGTGATCGACTGTATTTCCCGAACACCTGAAAGAAGTGAGTTCATGGACTTCACCGATATTTTCTTTACCTCAAATCTGGTTATCATTGGAAGGGATGATACGGGTTTTATAAACGGACTTAGTGATATAGGGAAAAGAACTATAGCAGTACAGGAGGGAACTTCTGAGAACGAACTCATCAAAAGAGACTATCCCGATCTGAAATTGATATCGTATTCAGATATCGACAGAGCTTACAGAGACGTGTCTGCCGGAAAGATAGATCTCTTTCTCAGGCATCAGACAATGTTCTCCTACCAGAAAAAACAAAAGCTGTTATCTAATCTCATAGTAGTCGGCCCGACAGAATATACCAGAGAATACAGAATCGGAATTTCAAAAGGCAACGATCTGCTTCTATCAGTTCTTAATAAATCACTTGCATCTATAACACCGGATGAGAAAAATGTAATACTAAATAAATGGATCGGTTCAGGAAAATCAGTAATAAATTATGCACTTGTATGGAAAACTGTAATAGTCTCACTTTTTATCATTGTTATGATAGTATACTGGAACAGAAAACTTGCAAAAGAAATTGGACTCAGAAAAAAGACACAGTCCGAACTGGTTGTCGCTATGGAAAAGGCGGAGGATGCAACTAAAGCCAAAAGCGAATTCCTTGCTAATATGAGCCATGAGATAAGGACGCCTATGAACGCCATTCTGGGGTTTTCCGACCTTCTGAAGAAAACACCTTTGACCACTGTTCAGGAAACTTATCTTAACACGATCAGAACAGGAGGCGAAACACTTCTCAATATAATAAACGATATTCTGGATCTTTCAAAGATCGAAGCGAACAAGCTGGAGATAAACTATACGTATTTTGATATATATTCTATGATATTTGAGCTGAAACAATTTTTTTACGAAAAACTTAGATCCAAGAACCTTGAGTTTAATATAGAATCGGCAAGCGACCTGCCGAGAAATTTATTTTTAGACGAACTGAGGATGAGACAGATTTTCTTCAATCTTATAAGTAATGCCATAAAGTTCACTGATAATGGTTATATCAAGGTGTGTTGTGGACATATTATTAAAAGTGAAGAAACTCTTAGCCTTACGATCACGGTCGAGGATACTGGAACGGGTATTAGAAAAGAAGATCATGAAAAGATATTCGGAGCGTTTGAGCAGGCCGGAACAACAGAAAGATCAAAAAAGTTTCAGGGGACAGGTCTAGGCCTGGCAATAACAAGAAAACTCACTGAACTTATGAATGGGACTGTCAAAGTGGAAAGTGAGTTTGGAAAAGGATCCAGGTTCATTCTTCATTTTCCGGAAATAGGCTACGACAGTTCGTCAATAAAACATACTGACAAAGAAAAAAATAAGAATCTGTCTGTCAAATTTTCGAGGTCTAAAATACTTGTTGCAGACGATATCGAATCGAACAGGCTGCTGCTTACAGAGATTTGCAAAAATCTGGGTTTTGAGATATTTGAAGCGGATAACGGCCAGCAGGCGCTTGAATCAGCTAAACTGAATGTCCCTGATATTATACTGATGGATGTGAGAATGCCGGGAATGGACGGTTATGAAGCGGTAAGCCTTATAAAAGCCGATCCGAATTTAAAGAAGATCCCGGTAATAGCTGTCACTGCTTCAGTAATGTCGTCCGATAAAGCCAAAATAGAAAAGTACAATTTTGACGGGTATATAAGAAAACCTGTTTCTATTTCTGAGCTTATAGAAAATCTTAAGAAGTTCATTCCGTTCAGTTTCCTGGAAACGGTTCAGGAAGAAATACCTGTAACTGATGATGCTATAACGGACATAAAAGGACTGATCAATAATATGTCGGCGTTCATAGACACAGAGTTGGCTGAAGCGAGATCAAAACATAATTTCGCGCAGATAAGGGAATTCTCCGAACATCTTAAAGAACTTGCGGAAAAACATAATTCCAGAAAACTCGGTATGTATTCCGATAAGTTGTTCGGGTCGGTCATGAGATACGACATTGAAGATATCCGGATAATGCTGAATAATTTCGATACAATACTTGAAACTATAAAAAAAGAAGGCGGTGAGAGTAATGATAGAGGATAACTATAAGATACTTATTATTGACGATTCACCGAAGAACATTCAGGTCGTTGCCAATTTTCTCCAGAATGAAGGTTATGATCTTTCTTTTGCTTCCGACGGAAAAGAAGCAATGCAGATTCTGATGAAGGAAAATTTTGACCTGATACTTCTTGATGTCATTATGCCGGAAATAGACGGTTTTGAAGTCTGCAGGAAAATAAGTTCCGATCCTGATTATAAGGATATACCCATACTGTTCCTCACGGTGAAAACGGATCCGGAAAGTATTATAAAAGGATTTGAAAGCGGTGGTGTGGATTATATAACAAAACCTTTTAATCCGTATGAACTTTTGGCGAGGATCAAAACACATTTAAGGCTCAGATCAACACAGAGACAACTGAAGAACAATAACGATAAACTTATTGAAGAAATGGCTCTGAGGCACAAAACAGAAAGACAGCTCAAGAATCTGAACGCTGAACTGGAATATAAGATCAGTGAAAGAACAAAACATATCTATAAACTGGCCGGGATCATCGATCAGCTTTATGAAGACGTTATTATTACTAATAAGAACGGCATCATAGAGTATGTAAATAAATCGTTTGAAAAAAGTTCCGGTTTTAAAGCTGAAGAAGTTATCGGCGATATACCAAGATTTATGGAAAAAGGAAAATTCTCCGAAAAATTCTACTATGAATTATGGGATACGATAAAAAGCGGGAAAACATGGAGGGGCACTTTCAGCAATGTGATGAAAGACGGGACACCTTTCGAGGAAGAAGTAACGGTGGTCCCGATAATCAATCACGGGAAAGAACCCGACGGTTATTTCTCTTTAAAGAGAGATGTTTCAGAACAGAAAAGGCTGGAGAGACAGATCCGCAATGTTCAGAAGATGGAAGCTATAGCCACGTTGTCTGGAGGAATTGCGCATGACTTCAACAACATACTGACTGCTATTCTCGGCTATTCCGAACTCCTCAAATACGAACTGAATGAGAAAAAAGTAGAATGTTCAAAGATCGATGAAGTTATCACTGCGGCAAAAAGAGCCAAAGAACTGGTTTCTCAAATACTTCTTCTAAGCAGGAGAAAAGAACTGGAAATAAAACCTGTGAGGGTTGATGTTGTTGTCAGAGAGGCATTTAAGCTTATAAGAAGTTCTATCCCGTCTTCAATATCTTTAACTTCATGCGTTGAGGATTGTACCGGAACAGTAATGGCGGATCCTTCACAGATACATCAGATCGTAATGAATCTGTGCACAAACGCATATCAGGCCTTATCAGACGAGAAAGGCAGTATTGTCGTAAGTTTAAAACATATTTATACAGACAGCACAAGAAAGCCTGATATCAAGGAAGGAAATTATCTCGAGCTGTCAGTACAGGATTCCGGGGCAGGTATAAGCAAAGACCTTATTGATAAGATCTTCGAACCATATTTCTCTACAAAGGGAACAGGTGAGGGCACGGGTTTAGGGTTGGCAATAGTGAACAGTATTATTACCGAAATGAAAGGAGCGATTACAGTGGAAAGTGAACCGGGCAACACTGTATTTACCGCATATCTCCCGTACAGTCCTGATTATGTAAGTGAATATGATGATGCGGATAGTAACGATATACCGACCGTCAGCGGAACTATACTCTTTATTGATGATGAGGAGAAAATATGTTCTCTTGCTGATGAGATGCTCAGCGGACTGGGTTATAAAGTGACTGCGTATGAAGATCCGGGAAAAGCATTGGAGATGATGGAAGTATCTGCAGATAATTACGACCTTGTTATCTCCGACTTCACAATGCCGGGTGTTAATGGTCTGGAAGCAGCAGGGAAAATTATGAATATCAACAAGGACATACCTGTCATAATATGTTCAGGGTTCAGGGCGATATCAGATAAAGAGATGAAATTGTATAAAAACATAAAATATCTTCTTCAGAAACCTTTCACAAAGAAGGAGATCGCTGTGGCGGTATATGAAGTTTTAACAAAAAACAGACCGAAATAATTTATTTGACTTTAACCGTATTTTTCATTAACTATAAAGCTGATCTAACTAACTGATTAAGGCTATGCTCGTTGCCGGTGACATAAAAAAAGGTAATCTTGTACTGCAAAAAGGTTCAGTATGCAGGATAATCGGAGCAAGCTCCGCAGATACTGATAAAATGGAAATCGACTTTTTCAATTTTGACGACGGATCGGTTTTCTCAGAGTCTGTTGATCCTGACCGGAAATTTGAAGAACCGGAACTGGAAACAAGAGAAATGAAGTTCAAGAACAAGTTCGACAATTCAATAATCTTTTCTAACGATTCCGGAACCGAACTTCTGGATGTACCTTTCTCTGTTCTTGGCGAAAACGTAAGGCTTTTGAGAGAGGATGCATCAGTAACTGCAAAATATTTCGAGAATATGATAGTTTCACTTGAACTTCCTAAGATAGTCGTTCAGGAAATAGAGTCTACGGTTGATATTGAGAAAGATTCCTCGAACACAGATTACGTAAAAGAAGCCAGGCTGGCTAACGGTAAAACGATTATTGTTCCGGCATTTATCAAGAACGGAGATATGGTAAAGATCCATCTTGATACTGGTGAATATATTTGCAGGGAATAGATAATAATTATAAATAAATTTCAGAAAAGGGATATTTATGGAAAAAATGCTTCTTCTGGGCGATGAAGCCCTTGCTCAGGGTGTGATAGACGCCGGCATGTCAGGAATGTACGCTTATCCGGGAACACCGTCGACTGAGATCATGGAATATGTTCAGAGATCGAAAACCGCAGCAGAACGAGACATACACAGGAAATGGTCCGCGAACGAAAAAACCGCAGCGGAATCTGCTTTAGGAATGTCTTATGCGGGAAAAAGATCTATGTGCGCTATGAAACACGTCGGACTGAACGTGGCTGCGGACTGTTTTATGAATTCAGCTATAACAGGAGCGAACGGAGGAACTATAGTAACCGTTGCGGACGATCCGTCTATGCATTCATCTCAGAATGAACAGGATTCCAGAAATTACGGAAAATTCGCTCTTATGCCTACTTTTGAGCCTTCTAACCAGCAGGAATGCTACGATATGGCTTTTCACGCTTTCGATATGAGCGAGAAATACCAGATACCTATACTTATGAGGCTAACCACGAGATTGTCACATTCAAGAAGCGGTGTCGCAGTAAAAGAGATCAGAGAACAGAACGAACTTAAACTTCCCGAAGATAAAAGGCAGTTCGTACTTCTTCCGGCGATAGCAAGGAAAAGATACAAGATGCTTCTGGCCAATCAGGAAAAATTCGAGCATGAAAGCGAAATGTCTCCTTTTAACAAATATTCGGACGGCTCAGACAAATCGGTAGGAATTATAGCTTGTGGAATAGCATATAACTATCTCATGGAAAATTATTTGGACAAAGAATGTCCTTATCCCGTTCTTAAAATAAGCCAGTATCCTCTTCCAAGAAAGCATATTGAAAAGATAACTTCCGAATGCGGCTCTGTTCTGGTTCTTGAAGAAGGCGCGCCGATGGTGGAAGAAATGCTGAAAGGTTTTCTCGGCAACTGTCTCAATATAAAAGGAAGGCTTGACGGAAGTTTACCGAGAGACGGCGAGCTTAATCCGAATCTCGTTATTAAAGCGCTTACAGGAAAAGATTTCAGTATGACTCCGGTTCCGGAGATCGTAGCGGCGCGTCCGCCCAAGTTCTGCAACGGCTGCGGGCACATTGACGCGTACAACGTGCTGAACGAGGTCATGAAAGAATACGGTGACGGTCACGTTCTTTCCGACATTGGCTGCTACACGCTTGCCGCCCTGCCGCCGTTCCATTCGATCAACTCATGCGTTGATATGGGTGCGTCGATAACAATGGCCAAAGGTGCAGCTGACGCCGGTCTGTTCCCGTCTATCGCGGTGATCGGCGACTCGACCTTCACTCATTCAGGAATGACCGGACTTCTGGACGCCGTGATCGAGAACACGAACATGGTCGTGCTGATACTCGATAACTCGACTACGGGGATGACGGGCGGTCAGGACTCGCACGCCGTCGACAGACTTGTCTCGATCTGCGAAGGTCTCGGTGTACACAAGGATCATATCATCAGGGTGACCCCGCTTAAAAAGAACCATGAAGATATGGTCAGGATCATCAGACAGGAGATCGAATACAAAGGAGTCTCGGTAGTGATCCCTACAAGAGAATGTATGCAGACACTTAAAAGAAAGACTAAAGCTAACAAATAAGGATATGAAGTTATGAAAAAAGATATAATTTTAAGCGGTGTCGGGGGACAGGGTATACTTTCGATCGCGACAGTGATAGGATATGCCGCTATAGACTCCGGTCTTTATATGAAACAGGCTGAAGTCCACGGAATGAGCCAGAGAGGCGGGGATGTCCAATCCCATCTCAGAATTTCGGATAAAGAGATATTTTCAGACCTGATCCCTTTCGGAGGCGCTGACATAATACTTTCGATCGAACCGATGGAGTCACTCAGATATCTGCCTTATCTTGCAGAGGACGGATGGGTAATAACGAACAATACTCCTTTCAATAACATAGTAAATTATCCTGAAGTAAAAGATATCGAGACCGAGATTGGCAAAGTTAAGAACCATATACTTATAGACGCTGACGATATAGCCCGTTCGCTAGGAGCGCCACTGTCGATGAACATGGTAATGATCGGTGCCGCTTCAGGATCCCTCGGGATCGACTTCTCGAAACTTGAAGCAGGGATCAAATTCATTTTCGGAAGAAAAGGCGACGAAATAGTAAATAAGAACATTGAAGCTTTAAGGGCAGGGAAGAGTTTTTCGGAAAATTTCCTTAAAAAATGAAATTTTATAAACTACACGGAGCGGGGAACGATTTTATTTTCTTTACAGGAAATAAGGCATTTCCCCGTGATATTATGACCCGGCTCTGCGACAGAAATCTCGGAATCGGCGCGGACGGTGTGATCATCATCGGAAAAAGCAGGGGAGAGTACGATTTTACAATGAGATACTTCAACTCTGACGGTAGCGCCGCCGGTTTCTGCGCGAACGGCGGAAGATGTGCCGTCCGCCTTGCTTCCGAATTAAATTATTTCGAAGGCTTCAGATGTGAATTCAAAGCCGGAGATGGTGTGCATACTGCCGAAATACTAAAGGACGGAAGAATAAAACTACAGATGAAAATGCCTGAAAGATATGCGGAAGGTATTAAATTTAAAGGCATTGAAGGGGAATTTTATTTTCTTAATACCGGCGTGGAACATGTGGTCGGTTATGTAAAGGATATCAGAAAAGTTGAAGTAGAGAAATTAGGTCCAATCATAAGAAATGACAGAATATTTTCCGGCGGGACGAACGTCGATTTTGTTCAAAAAACCGGAGATAGTACCCTGAATATCAGGACTTACGAGAGAGGTGTGGAGGCCGAGACTAAAGCGTGCGGGACAGGAATTACCGCCGCGGGCTGGCTTGACATGACGCTTTCAGGGGATCAAAAAGACAGAAATATAACTACATCAGGAAATTCAGAACTTACTGTTTCCGTTATAAAGAACGAACTGTTCCTTACCGGTCCGGCCGAACTGGTTTTTGAAGGAAAGATAGATATCTAAACAGCTTATATCACTTCTTATTAACTTTTTATTTATTTCATCCGATTTCGCTTGATAAATTTTGTAATGTCGATTATCTTTCGGTTGATTTTTGCTATTGAAAATAGACATAAAAAAGATTTCGGGAACAATATGAAAAGAAAATTTTTCTCCCTGATCATTATGATCTCCGCACTTTATTTAAACGCTCAGGAAACATTTGCTGAAACTGACTCCGCTGAGGAGGCTCTCTGCCGGGAGGTAGCTCAGGATATAATAAATATCTACGATAGCTGGGACCCGCAGAGAGATTTCGATATTTTGTATCCAAGGGTCGAGGATTTTGTTGAAACTTTTTACTCGGATTTTCCGGATTTTACTTTTGACCTGATCGTCAAAGAACAGGTTCTTGAAATATACAAGGACAATCCCGGCGAAGTATCGGGTCTGGAAACTGATTATCCTGAATTCCGAAAAAAGGTCGAATCAGAGTATCCGGGCGTAATAGTGAAGAACGTTGTTGAGGATATAAAAAGAACGGGCCGACTGACCGATTATGAAAAGAGAGCTCTGGTAGCATATAAAGCGATGAAAACAGATAAAATATTTGAAGAGATCGCGAGATTCATAACCACTAAAGATTTTTACTGGGGTTATATAAGCGACGATCTTGACAAAAGCCTGAATGATTCTGCTGATAAGATCAAGAACTATACTCTTTCAAGACAAGACGAACTTCTTCAAATTCATAATGAAGAAGTAAACACATTACTTGAAGAAGTGAGAAGCTATGAAATGAAGATTGACTCGGTTGAGTCTCTGAATGATATGGCTATCGTAGCAATCCTGAATCAGGATGATGAATATAATACTGAAACGTATAGAATAGAAAAACGGATTGATTCCTTAAAGACAGCAGGAGCTGATCAGGGTATCATTTTGAAAGTTTCTGACGAAAAAAACAGGATCATATCTGAGTACATTGACGTGAAAAAAGAGAAACTTACCGAGAATTTGAGGCTCGAAAGGATCGCGGCGAAAGAATACTGGCTTGAAAGAAAAAGAACGAAATTCTTCGATATTAAAGAAGAAGAAAGTTACAGACTGAATGACTTGGTTTCTGAGTTTCTTATACCTTTGGAAGAAGAAAGGTCCATAGGTTCATTCGATATTACCGACAGTTTTATTTTACTTGTTCATCAGAACGCCCCGGAGGCTAAAACTGTTTTCTTAGACCAGATCAGGTATAAGTACTACAGCGGTCTGATCAGTACTTTCGGATCTTATGTTATTTTTAACAAGATTCCGGAATTCAGAACTTACAGGATAAACGTTCTTATCGGTACAATTCTGTTCATAATATTGTTCTTCTATATTTTCATACAGGTCAAAAAGAACAAGGAAAAAATGTTCATAAGAAGAATACCAGGACTTGATGCAATAGACGATGCCGTGGGTAGGGCTACTGAGATGGGAAAACCGATAATTTATGACTCCGGAATTGGTTATCAGACACAGATCGAGACCATAGCAAGTATGCTGATACTGAGAAGCGTATCAAAAAAAGTTGCTGAATTTAAAGCAGAGATTTATGTGCCGACCTGTGATCCGATAGTTATGCAGATATCTGAAGAGATGGTCGCTTCCGGATTCCTTGACGCAGGGTATCCTGAGGATCATAAGAAGGACAACATTTTCTTCCTTGCTGCCGACCAGTTCGCTTTTGCGGCTGGTGTCGCAGGAATTTTATCAAGGAAAAAACCGGCAACGGCTTTCCATTTCGGATATTACATGGCTGAGTCACTACTGATATCGGAAGCAGGTTTCGCTGCGGGAGCAATACAGGTTGCAGGTACAACACAGGCATCACAACTTCCTTTCTTTATTACCGCCTGCGATTATACTCTTATTGGTGAAGAGCTTTATGCGGCAGCAGCCTATATTTCAAGGGACGCTCAGATCATGACGAATCTTAAATTGTCTGATTATGCTAAGATCACGATAGGGTTCATCTTTATAATCGGAACTATACTTCTTACTATAAATTCAGAATGGACTTTCTTGCAGGATCTGTTGTTTACAAGGTAAATCAAAATTAAAGGGAATGACCGATGAAAAAAGAATTGCCGTTATTGTTAGGATTTTTTGCCACTATTGGCTGGTATTTAGAATTCTTTTTTGCTGGAACTTTTTTCGAGAACTGGAAAATGTTCTTTACTACCGGTTTCAGGAGTGTGGCTATCGTTACTCTTCTTGTCGGTGTTGTAAACGTTTTAAAAGTCAATTATTCCAGAATAAAATATAATAATGACAGATGGTTCTCAGTATATCAGATGCTGATTATTATTGTAATGATAGTCTTTGCACTTCTCAGAGGCACAAGCCCCGGAACACCGTTTGATGCCATGTTTACTTTCGGTTTTGTACCCCTGGACGCTACAGTATTCTCACTTCTGGCTTTTTATGTCGCTTCAGCATCGTACAGGTCTTTCAAAATAAAATCCGTAGAATCTGCTTTTCTTCTTATTGCCGCAATTCTTATTATGCTGAGTAAAATGCCGTTAGGTGAAGCTATGTGGAGCAAGATACCTGTCATAGGAGAATGGATCATGGACGGACCTACAAGCGCCGGTAAGAGAGCGATACTTTTTGGGGCATTCCTCGGCGGTCTTACTATGATGATCAGGATAGCGTTCGGTCTTGAAAGATCTCATCTTACAGAGTGATAAATTAAACTTCGGGATATAAATTTATGGAAAAATTCATAAACATTTTAAAAAAGCTTGACAGAAGATGGATATTTCTCATGATCTTTCTTTCGTGTATAATTCCATTTTGGATACCGTCTCTGTTCGATCAGGAATTCTCTACTACCAAAGAGACACAAAGAGTCTATGACATAGTTGACGGTCTTAAAGAAAACGACGCGGTTTTTCTGGACTGGGCCTTCGATCCGACTCTCCAGGCTGAACTTCTTCCGATGGCCGAACAGTTCCTAAAACAATGTTTTGATAAAAAGATCAGAGTTTTCATATATTATCCGTTCATCTCCGCGATAAGTCTCGGCGAGAATATGCTTGAGTCCATTAAAAAAGAAGAAAAATATTCATATATTGAGAACGGTGTTGACTTTATTCATCTCGGATATCTTCCGATAGGCGTGGATATGATGATGTTCTCTATGTATTCCGATTTCAAATCCACATTCGGAAAAGAAGGTAAAATATTCAGAGGGATCAAGACTTTTAACGATATAAAATATCTTATGGCTTTTGCAGGATCGACTTATCCTGAATCATATATCCTTCTGCAGAGAAGATTCGGCTTTAAGATGGGGGCAGGAGTCACGGCAGTAACAGGACCGGATTTCGTACCATATCTTCAGACAGGTCAACTCGACGGGATGCTTTTTGGCCTGAAAGGAGCTGCTGAGTATGAAAATCTGAGAATATCAAAAGGCGCTGAAAAGAAACTGAACCACAGAGCTAATGCGGGAATGGCGTCACTGACACTGTCGCATCTGGTCATGTTCCTTTTTATAGGACTTGGTAATCTTATATATTTCTATGATAGAAAACATAAAAAAAATTAGGAACTGAATATAATGGAAACGATCAACTTTATTCTTGACAACACCATAATGAACACTACTTTTCAGGCATGGATATCAGTATTGTTCACACTGATGATGCTGTCATTTCTTTTCAAAGATAATCCTCTTTATAAATTAGGTGAGAATACTTTCCTTGGGATCTCGCTTGGATACGGATGGGTTAAATTGTGGGAACTGTCCGTAGTGCCATTTCTGATCAGGCCCATCAAAGACGCTTATCTTGATTTCCAGCCTTACGATCTAACAATGATATTCTGGCTGCTTATGGGATTTACTATGTTCTTCAGGTTCTCAAGAACAAAAGCTTGGGTCGCCAATTACTATTTTGCTTTTCTTTTTGCGTATATTGCCGGATACGAGATCCCTGTTCAGGTACAGCAGCTGTTCATACAGGGTTCTAACATGATGAAACCGCTGCTCGAATATCCGACTTTCTTTGAAATATCAAAATGGTTCGTTATTATCTTTGGTACATTCTCAGCTTTGATGTATTTCTTCTTTTCAAAACCTCAGAAAGGGCTGTTGGGCAGAACAGCGAGAATAGGTATAATTATTCTGATGATAAACTTCGGATCTTCATTTGGAGCTACTGTAATGGGAAGGATAGCTTTGTTCATCGGCAGGGCGCAGGTACTTGCAGCCGACTGGTTCGCTACCATGGTTTTGTCTTCTCTTATCATAGTTTTTCTCTTCGTTTATTTTAAGTTCATACACAAAGAACCGGGACTGGACGACGAGCAGATGCATTAAAGTTTAAAGGACTGAATTTCAGTCCTTTTTTTATTTATTCATTGATCTTTGATCTTATATATTCGATTATATCGTCTCCGGGCACTTCGGATCTGGTACCGAACTTATTATCGTAAAGCCAGAAAATATTGTCATCTACAAGCTCGGGATCTATCGCGACATAGAACGGGACTCCGATCTCATCAAAAAGCGCTATTCTCATTTCAAGTGTTCCTTTCTCTTCCAGAACAGTCTCGAAGTGTCTGTTTAAAGATGACAGCATTCTTTCTCCTGCAAGTCTTGTCTTTTTATCGACTATGCTTAACGGAAAGACTGCGCATTTTATCGGAGCCGTCTGAGGACTCAGCTTCAGGGTTGAAATCAGTGAAGTTCTTACTCTTTCCTGATGAAAATTATTTAACAGTATAGCCAGAATAAGTTTGTTAACGTCTATTATTATCTGGATTACATGAGGAAAGTAATCCACGTTTCTGAGATCGTCATGAACAAAACATTTAGACCTTTTTTCTTTTGGAAAATTCTTATCATAATTTTCGAATTCAAAATCTATCTTATTGTTCACCCAGGCGAATTCTTCGACACCGAAATGATATATGTTCTTGATGGTGAATCTGTCGAAAAAATAATGTTCCGAATCGGGTTCCTGTTCAAGGGTTTTATACTCAATTTCCAGATCGTCCGAGTTAAGAGATATTTTATTTAAGAATTCAACCGTAAAATCAAGCCAGGATACAAGCATATCTTTCGAAGTGGACGGTGTTGTAGCATATTCCAGTATG
>QKDR01000047.1 GCA_003252515.1 Candidatus Delongbacteria bacterium
CCTTTATCTGCGCCTTTACCCCATGTGCTTGTTCCGTCATAAGGGACCGGCTGAAGTAAGATCGAGGAGTTGTCAAGTCTGCCGTAATCTCCGTCTATACCTCCAAAAGTCCTCATTCGTCGTATCCGAGTATATTCAGCATCGTATCGACCGTCTGCTCGTCCCTGTAGAGATAGTCTACGACGTTCCCTGTTTTGTCTCTGTCTATAATAACATGTTTCGGATCGGGTATCAGGCAGTGTTTAATACCTCCGTAACCGCTTATTGAATCCTGATAGGCACCCGTGTGAAAAAAACCGAGATAAAGTGGTTCAGGGTTCTCATCTCTAAATGTAGGAAGAAGTATCTGCTGGTCCATATCCTCGGAATTGTAATAGTCGGATCTGTCGCAGCTGATCCCGCCGATACTCACTCTCGTATAGTCATTGTACCATTTATTGATGGGCAGCAGAATGAACTTTTCGTTTATCGACCATGCGTCCGGTATAGTATTCATTACGCTGTTGTCGACGATATACCATTTCTCGCTGTCGTTCTGCTGTTTCTGTTCGAGCACTTTAAATATTATAGCCCCGCTCTCTCCGACTGTAAATCTTCCGAACTCAGTGAAAATATCAGGTTCCTGAACATGATCGTTCTCGCATGTTTCTCTAATGTTCCTCACGATCTCTCTCACCATATGGTTGTAATCGTAATCAAAACCTAGATGGTTCCTTATAGGAAACCCTCCTCCGAGATTTAATGAATCCAGAGTCGGGCATATTTTCTTGAGTTTTGTATAAAGATTGACCGCTTTCTTGAACTCACCCCAGTAATAGAAACTGTCTTTGATCCCTGAATCTACAAAGAAATGCAGCATTTTCAGCGATATGTCAGGGTTGTCCTTGATACGCTGATTATAAAATTCTATGATCTTAGCGCTCCTGATGCCTAGTCTTGAAGTATAATAAGTTGACTGAGGATCTTCTTCTATAGCCATTCTGACACCGACAGTGATCTTTCTGCCTTTTCCCATTATTTTTTCGATGCGGTCAAGCTCCTTTGAACTATCCAGAACTATTATACTGTTATTAAATCCTTCATCCTGAAGCGAAAAAATTTTTTTTATGTAATCTTCTGTTTTATACCCGTTATGTACGAGGATCGTATTTTTATCGAATTCACCTTTCCTGTACAGTCTTTTTATCAGATCTATATCGAACGATGACGATGTTTCAAGATTGACCCCCTGCTTCATTGCCGTTCCGATCACATGATGATAGTGGCAGCATTTAGTGCAGTAGCAGAAATGATATGCTCCTGAATAGCCATTAGCCTTGATAGCCCTGTTGAAGAGGTTCTTGGATTTCTTTATCTGATCTACTATCTTCGGCAGATAGAAAAGTCTTAAAGGAGTGCCGTATTTATCGATAAGATATTTGAGAGATACTCCGTGAAATGTAAGATAACCCTCATCAATATCGAACCCCTCCTGAGGAAAATAATATGACTGCTCGATAAGGTCAAAGTATGTAGTCTTCATTATATTCCTCCGGTCAGATTTTTTTCAGAAGATCGTCCAGAGCGTGAACTAGGACATCCGCGAGGTCCTCCTCGGCTTTTTTCAGAACTGTGTCATCGGGTGTTTCGTTGTTTGACCTGTTGACAATAACCGAAGCCATACATCCTGCTTTAAGTCCGAAAGCGTTCGCGATCGTGAATAAAGTTGAGGATTCCATTTCGAAATTAAGTACGTTCAGCTTCTTCCACTGCTCAAGGCTTCCCTGAAAGTCCTTTATTACATATCCCGAAAATGTGTCGTACCTTTCCTGACCCGGATAAAATGTGTCGGAAGAAGCAGTTATTCCGGAATAGCACTTTATACCTGCTTTAGCAGCTCCGGATATGAGGGAATTGGTAACGTCAATATCCGCTACGGCGGGATATTCAACCGGAGCGTAGTGCCAGCCTGACAGCGCCTGTGGTTACGATCAGCGAAGGGATCATAATATGCGGCTGAATAGTACCGGTAGTGCCTATTCTGATGAAATATTTGATTCCGAGAGCGGCAAGTTCTTCCACTGCGATCGAAAGTGAAGGACCGCCTATTCCTGTCGAGCATATTAAAATGTTTTCATTACCGGATTTTGTAAGCCAGGAAGTATATTCACGGTTGGAAGTCAGAAAAGAACAGTCGGGGCTCAACCGTCTGGCTGTTTTCTCAACTCTTCCGGGATCTCCGGGCAGTACCGCGATCTTTGCTTCCTTAAGCGCTTCGGTATCAAGTTTGATATGGTACTTCATTTTACCTCCCGGACATTTCAGATCTTTGTTTTGTTAAAGAATACAGCTAGTACCCCTGCATCGAGACTGACATGCTGATCTTTTTCCGTCACAACATTGCTAAGCCCGACCGGTGTGAGCCTGTATAATTCGTGTTTTTCAACTTTATACTTAAATCCTTTCAGCTTGATGTTAGACACCTTCTCTGTGCCGGAATAAACTGAAACAGTCGAACCTGCGGGGAAATAAAACTTAGCCGGGCTGCTGATAAAATAGATATTTTCGGTATTGCCGACGAATGTTATTCTTACACCTTTCTCCGCAAAGCGGACTGCCGTATCGTAGTTTGAAATAAAATGATCCGATCTTCCTCCAAAAGCACCGAAAACCTTTATATCATCAATTCCGCGTTCTAAAGCAATATCAAGACATATTGAGAAATCTGAGATATCCTTATCTCGGGGAAAGCTTATTTTCTCTCTTACCTGTATTCCTGACTCAGGTCCGGATGAATCAAAATCGCCGGCATGAACATCTACAGGGATACCCGTACCTGAAATATGTCCGATACCACCGTCCGCGGCGATAAGAAATATATTTTCACTGATCATTTCGTTGAACTCGGTACTGTTGAAGTCCGGTCCGTTAAGAAGTATTACAGCGGACTTTTTAGTCATCATTACCTTTTAAAACTTATCAACCGGCGAATTCGTATTTCTTTATTCCTGATACGATCTTTTCGTCGATCACTACTTTTTTTACATCCTTTTTATCGGGAAGCTCGAACATGATCAGGTTCATAATGTGCTCAATTATACTCTTTAAAGATCTCGCTCCGGTTTTTCTCATTATCGCTGTTTCGGCGATAGTGCGGACTGCTTTATCAGTAAATACAAGATCGCATCCCTCAAGTTCGAACAGCTTTTTATATTGTTTCAGTATAGCATTTTTGGGTTGTGTAAGAATATGTTCGAGAGCATCAACATCAAGGTTGTGAAGAGCTTTAACTACAGGCAGTCTTCCTATTATTTCCGGGATCAGACCGAATTTAAAGAGGTCGTCATAGGCAATGTTGGACAGTATTTCATCGGAGGACATAGACTTGATGTTCACCTTGTCAGATCCGAAGCCTATACTCATTTTTCCCATTCTGTTCCGGATTATGTCCTCGATCCCGTCAAAAGCCCCACCGCAGATGAACAGGATGTTCGTGGTATCGACCTCGGTCAGCTTCTGCTCGGGGTGCTTCCTGCCGCCCTTGGGCGGAACCTGAGCTTTCGTACCCTCAAGTATCTTCAGGAGCGACTGTTGCACACCTTCGCCTGAAACATCCCTAGTGATCGAAGGATTTGATGATTTTCGTGCGATCTTATCTATTTCATCTATATAGATTATGCCCATTTCAGTTCTGGCGACATCGTAATCGGCCGCCTGAAGAAGTCTTACTACTATATTCTCAACATCCTCGCCGACATATCCTGCTTCGGTGAGCACAGTCGCGTCAGCTATAGTGAAGGGTAAATCAAGAATCCTTGCCAGTGTTCTTGCGATAAGGGTCTTGCCGGTACCTGTTGAACCGACCATAAGTATATTCGATTTCTCGATCTCAACATCATCCTTTCCGGTTCTTGCTCTCAATCTTTTATAATGGTTATAAACTGCGACGGAGATGGCGATTTTCGCATCATCCTGTCCGATAACATATTCGTCAAGGGCCTTTTTTATTTGAGACGGTGTCGGAAATTTCGCCGGCAAGCTGGAAGATGCTTTCTTGCTGATGCTGATATCAATATAATCTTTCGCGTGGTCAATACATTCATCGCAAATGAAGGCTCCGTCTCCGGCCAATAGCGTTTTTGTTTCACTATCGGGTCTGCCGCAGAAACTGCACCTGTCAGGCTTATGAGGGCTTCTTGTCATTTCCCTTCCTTTTTATTTGAGGTGAATATCTTGTCGATCAGTCCGTATTCAAGTGCCTGTTCCGCTGAAAGAAAATAGTTCCTGTCCGTATCTTTTTCGATCTTTTTCAGGCTTTTGCCGGTAGTTTCGCTCAATATCCGGTTAAGAGTTTCTCTTGTTTTCTTGATCTCTTCGGCAGCGATCATGATATCTGATGCCTGTCCCTGCGCGCCTCCCCAGGGCTGATGTATCATGATCCTTGAATTGGGAAGAGCGATCCTCTTACCCTTTTTTCCCGCAGTTAAAAGAATTGCTCCCATGCTTGCCGCCTGTCCGATGCAGATCGTCGAAACGTCCGGTTTGATGTAATTGATAGTATCATATATTGCCAGACCGGCCGTAACTACACCACCGGGGCTGTTGATATACAGCGATATATCCTTATCTGTATCTTCGGCTTCAAGATAAAGAAGCTGTGCCACAACAAGGCTTGCCAGATTATCTTCTATTTCAGAATTTATAAAAATTATTCTCTGTTTAAGAAGAAGTGAATATATGTCGTATGCTCTTTCGCCTCTTCCCGACTGTTCGATCACCATAGGGATCAAAGCCATTTTATCCTCCGTAAGCAAATATTATTTATCTTCAGGTTCTTTCTGCTTTTCCGCTTCAACGAAACTGACTTTATTTTTCTCCAGCAGTCTGTCTCTCAGTTTTTTGTCAAGCAGGTCGTCTCTGAGCATCTGTTTTTTGTCCTTTGGTGAATAATATTTTTCTACTTTTTCAAAATCGATTGAATTTTCTTTAGAAATTTCTTCAAGCCTGTTTTTAATATCTTCGTCTGTAACTGACAGTTTCTCGGTATCAATTATTTTATGTCTGATATATTCCCATTTCAGAGACACTTCTGCATTCTGCCTGTACATGTTCTTTATCATTTCCCTGTCGATGTTCTTTCCGTACTGCTTCTGAGCGTTTACGGCTACATCGTCAAGATATTTGCTCAGGATCGTCGGAGGCACATCGAACTGGTCGTGGGCATCAACTATTTTCTTGGCGAGTTTGTCGAATATCTCTCTGCTTTCGGTCAGCTGCCTGTTCTTTTCAAGCTTTTCCCTGATATCCTGCCTGAGACCGTCTACGCCGCTGATCTTAGGATCATATCTTTTTACGAACTCGTCATTAAGTTCAGGCAGTATTTTTTCGCTTATTTTGTCTATCCTTACTTCAAAATCCAGGTTCTTATCGTTTTTTCCGGATTGATCCAGATTTACAATTTTAATTTCCCCTTTATTCATTCCGGTGAACTGCTCGTCAAGTTTCTCAGTCTCATTTTTTCCGATCTCGACCGTCTGTTTTTCCCATTCGGTGTTTTCGTTTCCTGCGGGTCTTATAGATATTTCCGCAATATGTCCTTTTTTAACAGGTTCTGAAGTTTCTTTAGATGAGGCGTATGTATCAAGCAGATGATCGATCGAATCCTGAACATCTTTATCGGATATTGTTGTAATATTCTGCTCAATTGAAAAGTCCGTATAGTTGTTCAGTTCGAATTCCGGAAATGTCTCAAGTATCGCGGTGAATGTCAGAGCTTCGTCTTTTTTATCTACGTTCTCGATCACAGGTTCGGATAAAGGATAAATATTATTCTCGATCAGGTATTCTCTATATGAAGAGTTAATAGCTTCATTAACAGCCTCAGCTTCGATCCCGGCCGCAAATCTGGTTCTCAGCATGTTTTCAGGGACCTTTCCGGGCCTGAACCCGTCAATTTTTGCTGTTTTTCTGAATTTATCGAAACTTGCTTTTCTGTATTTATCAAGTTCTGCTGCGTCAATTTTGAAACTGACTGTTTTCTTGTAACCTCTTTCGTTCTTCGACTCGGTTTTCATTTGTTCTCCTGATTTGCTGTTTCTTTGTTTCTTTCAATTTTAACCCATCCTATCCTCTGTTTCTGCACAGAGAGAATGGAAAAAGTATAATTCCCGAATGTTTTTCTGTCGCCGGTTTCCGGTACTTCACCGAAAAGGTCGTACAGATAACCGCCGAGACTTTCATAATCCTCATCTTCAGGAAGATTGATATCCATTATTTCGTTAAGTTCATCAATAGGTATCTTTGCATCGAATTCGTAGGAATTGTCACTGATCTTCCTGTAAAGTCTTTCATCTTCATCGAACTCATCCTGAATTTCTCCAACGATCTCCTCAATGATATCTTCCAGTGTTATCATACCGGATGTTCCGCCGTATTCGTCAACAACAACGGCAATGTGCGTTTTCTCTCTCTGGAACATCTTCAGAAGATCTGAAATGTCTTTAGATTCCGGAATAAATGTTACATCTCTTACGATCTTTCCGATATTAAGACTGTCACCAGGTGATTTAATGTGATGAAGAAGGTCTTTGATATAAAGAATACCTGTTATATTATCAATATTATCCTTATATACGGGTATCCTTGAGAAGTTATTCTCGTTTATGAAATCAAAAAGTTCCTGTGTCGTAATATCTTCGGGAATGGCCATCATATCGACCCTTGGGACCATGATCTCTTTTGCGGTTTTCTCACCGAATTCGAAGATAGAGTTGATCATGTTCTTTTCATCTTCTTCAAGAACTCCGTCCTCTCCTCCGACCTCCATCAGGTTCTCGATATCTTTTCTGGTATACTCAGAGATATTGTCCACATGTTTAAGTTTTCCCACGAACAGCCAGACTATTTTCTCGATCGCGAAGGAAAGAGGGAAAAGAACGTAATAAAAGAACAAAATCAGGCCGGAGAATCTTGTGACGAACTGAGTTCTGTTCCTGATGGCGAAAGATTTCGGAATTATTTCTCCTGTGAGGAGAATTGTAACTCCTATTACTATCACGTTGATAAATATTCCCAGAGTTTCTAATCCCGAACCTTCAAATAACCCTTTTGTAAAAAGAGCCGCAATGGTCGCGATACTGACATTCGCCAGGTTGTTACCGATCAGCAGAGAAATGAGCATGAATTCAGATTTTTCTGAGATCAGACCCGCAATGTGAGCATGCTTGCTTTTTTTTAGTTCGGATATCTCGTTCCCTGTAAGACTGACAAAAGCAGTTTCGGCAGCGGAAAACAACATACTTGTTAATAATAAGATCAAAAAACCTGAGATCTGAACGATCAGCAGGTAACTACTCGGGGGGACCTCCAGAGGGTTGTCCATCAATTGGCTCCAAAATTATTAGACTTGCCTAGGTTATATTGATTCCATAAAGTAAGAGTTTCATCCTCTTTAGACTTCATGATCTTGCTTTTTTTCGCATCCGTATCATCATATCCTGTTAAATGCAGAAGTCCGTGAAAGATCAGTCTCATGAGTTCCTGATTAAGAGTAACACCATAGTTCTTGGACTGTCTTTTTGCTTCATCAGTGCATATTATTATCTCACCGTCGATTCCTTCGTTCTTATTTTCCGTATAATCGAAAGTAATAATATCTGTGCTTCCTTTATGAGAGAGGTACTTTTCGTTAATCTTTGACATTTCGTCGTCATTAACGAAAGAAATGCAGAGTGAATTGATGTTTATCCCGTTCAGTTTTATAAAAAATTCTGCAGCCTTGATCACATTCTTAAGAATTATTTTAGATACTGTAAAATTATCTGCTGTAATATTATTTTTTTTCATATAAGTTCCCGTTCGTTAATTCCTGATCTTTTTTATCAGGATATTTGATCCTCTGATGATACATTCCGGTAATAACAGGCAGCATTGCCTCTCTGATTTTACTCAGATCATTAAGCTTTATATCACATTCATCAAGTTCACCCGATTGAAGCCTGTCCATAATGATATCATTGATTATCTGCCTGAAACGGTCAATATTAGCTCCTGATTCTGTCCTGCATTTAGCTTCAACAATATCTGATATCATAACAATAGCTGTTTCTTTTGTATGCGGTTTCGGCCCGGGATACCTGTATACTGATTCGTTCACTCTCTCATCGGTACCCTTGACTATGTTGACGGCTTTATTATAAAAATATTCCATTCTTGAAACACCGTGGTGCGTCCTGATAAAATCGATTATAATTTCGGGAAGTTTATTCTCATAAGCGAGTTTTACACCCTCCTTAACATGTGCAGAAAGAATAAATGCGCTCATATTCGGGGCCATTTTATCATGCTTGTTCGCCATATTCTGCTGGTTCTCTATAAAATATGCAGCTTTGAATGTTTTACCTATATCATGATAATAAGCACCCACCCTTGCAAGCAGGGAATTCGCCCCGATAGCTTCCGCCGCGGCTTCTGCAAGATTGCCTACAGTTATACTGTGGTGATATGTGCCCGGCGCTTCGATCTGAAGTTTTTTCAGAAGCGGGTTGGACATGTCTGACAGCTGAAGCAGAGTAACATCGGTCGGTGTTTTGAACATTCTTTCGATGACGGTCAGAATAGTAAGAGCCAAAAGCGGTGAGATTGCCGAGTTTATTCCGCTTTGGGTAAGAATATTTATCAGCTCATCTACTGAAGAATTATAAATGAGGTAAAATCCCGCTCCGGGAAGAAGCAGGCCGAGAAAAGAATATATAAGGGTTTTGTATATGAACTGGAATATATCTCTAATTCTGTTTACCGAGTACATTGTAAAAAGTCCTGAGAACATCGGTACGAAAATGTAAAGGAAATTGTTTCCTATGATCAGAGAAGTGAGTATAGAAGTGACAACAGTAGTTACGAAAGATACTCTCATGTCAAAAAATACCGCAGTTAAAACAGAAGTTACCGACATTGTGATCAGATAGGGAGAGAAATTATCAATATATTTCCTTGTAAAGTAAACTAAAAGCAATTGGATCATCACAATCATGAACAGTTTAGATAAGGCTCCAACGTCATAGAGGTATTTTTTTCTGTTGAAAACAAGCATCAGTATCAGTATGACATAAAAGAGAGATGATATAATGATCTTTCCGGAAATATCTTTGAAATTTATTCTTCTGAAAAGAGAATTTCCATTTTCTGCGGCCATATCTTTAAGCTTCATTTCAAGAGATCTGAGAATTTTAAGCGAAGTTTTTGTGACGACCATATTTTTCGACAGTATCTCATCACCTTTTTTCACCAGACCGTCTGCCAGCGGTACTTCGTTCCTTGCTTTGGTAATTAAAGAATCAGTGATCTTTTCGCTGAATACAAGCGAAGGTTTGGAAAAATTCTGAACAATATTTTTCCAGTATTTTAACGAATCACTGTCAAGGTCAGCATTGATCGATGAAAGAAAATCCAGATCTCTTTCGTCTTTTGCGGTTACATCTTCAAAATCGTTCAGGAAATACTCTCTTTTATCAGAGCCGTAATTGCTGAATAAAAGAAATTTTCCGATATGTCTGTTAAAGATATTGCTTTTCGGTATGCTCAGTATCCTGTCCTGTGTATTTCTTCTGAGATAATATCCGATCCTCTTTCTAAGCGGTACGTCGCTTAAAAGCGAAAGTGTGTTCAGTTCATCGAAATCAATACCGAAATTCTGATTGAAAACGACTTTTTCTCTCAGGAAATTTTTTCTTAAAATCTGATATACTGAATCTGCAGAGTTTTTCTGCTTCAGGTACATTTGAGGATCTATCTGCGACAGGGAATCTTTTTTTGTTTCGTAGAAAACAGTTTTTTCATATAAAGCAGCAACATTTGCATGCATGGAAAGTACGTCATCAAAATCAGATGTAAACCTGAGATATCTTCTGTATAAATGAGTGTTCAGTGTGTCATTAAGTACAAAAACAGGCAAAACGGTCGCTTTTACCTTTTCCCTTAGTTCTTCAAGTTCTTCATCGGTTCTCAGGATCTCGAAGTCAAAAGGAGCCACTATTTTTTCCGGAGCAAGAACCCCTTCTTTATAGTCAAGAAATTCGCTTGTTCTTTCTCTGGGCATCATAAAAACAGTTATTCCTACCGAGACTATCAAGAGAAAGATCACATAGATCAGAGCTGTTTTATTTCTTTTAGTCATCTAAAACCTTATTTATTACACCCCAGAAAAAAAAGGCGCATATCAATTACGCGCCTCATTCTATAAGATATACATTGCATTTGCAGTCGTTTACCTATCAGATCTTTTTTATGATTATCTCGGTATCGTGAATTCCTGATCAGGATATATCAGATCAGCTTCCTGCTGTCCTTCCTTAAGAACGGCATTGTATCTTCTCTGCCATGAACTGATGGTTTCTTTATTAGCTTTGTAGATGTCAGTCCATTTGAAAGGATCTTCGTATATATCTTTTTTAGCTGAGATTTTCCATAGCGAATCACCTTTTTTAACAACATATGAGGTGACATATGGAACGACTATCGAACTTCTGATAGATTTTATTCTCTGATCGATTCTTTCGATCTTGTTCACATTCTCAGTTAGTGCGGATATCTTGTTCGCTCTGAAGTTATTCAATTCAGCCTCGAACTGATCAAGTTCCATTCTTCTTTTATAAAGCTCTTCAGCCGGTAAAGCACCGAATGACCTTACTTTGCTGTCAAGAGCGTCAAGGTCTTTTCCGTATTTTTCAACTCCGGCTTTGTCGGATCCAACCAGAGTATATATCTCGTTCCATACCTGATCGATCTTTGCCTGTGTATCGGATATCTGAGCATTTACGCTACCTACCTGAGTTTGCTCGGAAGCTATATCTGTCTCAAGTTTTGCAAGGTCTTCCTGAGCTTTCTGAAGCTTTGGCATGTATTCTTCTTCATAATTTACTTTATCCTGCGAAAAACCGAAGCTTACAAAAGTCAAGACCAAAAGAGTAATAATAGTGTTTTTCATATTCCTTCTTCCTTGTTAGTTATTTTAGTCTGCTTTCGACGGCTGATTTTTCTTCTTCGGCTTTTTTCAACTCAGTCTGTGCATCAGCAAGTTTTGTTTCAAGACTTCTTCTCTCCTTTTTAATTTCAGAGAGTTTTGACTCAGCCTTTTTTACAGCGGCTTGTTTATCCTCAAGCGTCTTCAGTTCTTCTTCATTGGCGTATCTGGTACAGCCTGCGAAAAGGAACGAGAGGACAATCATTGACAACACTATTGCCCTGATTGATTTTGACATTCGACCTCCAATAGATTTATTTTTCTTAGTACATTTGAACAAAAGCAATTCCATTTATCGTTATACTCAACAACACCAGTGTTCCGGCTTTTCAAAGCATAAATATATGTAATCATACAGTCTAAGTCAAGATAATTTAAACTATTTATTTTTGTTGTATTCTCTGACTATACATATTTTTGTTGTATTCTCTGACTATACAACATGAAATTCACTGTTATTGAGCAAGGTGCGATATAAAATTTTATTTTAGAGAATAAAAGTGTTGCTTTTTTTATAGGAATTCAGTTAATTAATATCCAGTATTGCCCAAACGAAGCAATTAGAAGATATAGAGGTATAAGCTAAAGTAGTATGGTTTTTCAAGTATAGTGCTATTTAATTTCATTATGAGGTTGAATAATTATGAGACTGAAAGAAATAAAAGAAGCCCTTGAGGCTGAAGTGCTTACGGATAATTATGATCCGGAAATGGAAATATTGCTTGGGTGTTCTTCCGATCTGATGAGTGATATTCTAGCATTCGGCAAACCTGATTCGGTACTGCTGACAAGCTTAAATAATATTCAGGCTATCAATACTGCAAATGTAGCTGATATTAAAGTAGTTTGTTTTGTTCAGAGCAAGATCCCGAACCAAACGATCATCGATCTGGCAATAAGAGATGGTATTACTGTATTTACCACAAAACTTACAATGTTCGTGAGTTGCGGTAAGCTATACCAAATAGGGTTGCCGGGATGCAGTTATTTAACTTTTGATGATGATTAGTTATGTATAATAAAGATACGAGCAAAACCCAGGAATTGACCTATGAGCTTAAGGTCAAGGATGCAATGGATACTGATTATATAACGGTAAATTCTTCAACTACAATGAAGTCTTTGCGTGATATTCTCAAGAAAAAAAGAATACTTGGTGTCCCCGTGTTAGACGACGGTATACTTGTCGGAATCATCAGTATCGAAGATTATGTTAAGTGTATGGAAAACGGCAGACTGGATGATATAGTAGGAAACATTATGACCAAGGATGTTATATCCATTTTTGAAGATGAACCACTGGTCAATGCGGTAAGAAATTTTGAAAAATACCATTTTACGCGGTTTCCGGTTTTAACAAGAGAGGATAACAAGTTAGTGGGTATCGTATCAAAAATTGATACGATTAAAGGAATTTTGAAGAAGCTGGAAGATGCGTATGAAATGAATAAGGAAAGTAATAAATTCCCTACAAGATGTTTGATCAATGAATTAATTGCAGACGGTACCTGTTTGGAATTAAAATATTTTGTCGAGGGAAAGAATTTTGAAAAAGCCGGCAATGCGTCAACAAGATTAAAAAAATCCCTCAAGAAACTTGGGATATCTTCCCAGATAACAAGAAGAATAACAATTTCTACCTACGAAGCTGAGATCAATATAGTTTCCTATACTGATAATGGGGAAATTACAGCCCGTGTGAATTCAGATGACATTACAGTAATAATTTCTGATAACGGACCGGGGATAGAAGATGTTAAACAGGCTATGACACCGGGGTATTCAAATGCTCCGGGATGGGTAAGAGAACTTGGTTTTGGAGCAGGAATGGGACTTCCGAACATGAAAAAATTCAGTGATGAAATGAATGTTGACACTGTTGTAGGAAAAGGAACTACTATAAAACTGGTCTTTAAAATTAATGAATAATTAAAACGTGAGAATGTTATGAACTTGAAAGATATAATTGAAAGACTGGACCTGAAAGTTTATTCGGGAAATACGGACAGGGAAGTAAGCGGTGGTTATGCAAGTGATCTCCTCAGTGATGTAATCGCTAATGCAAAACCCGACAACCTCTGGATCACTCTTCAGACCCATATGAACATCGTGGCGGTCGCAAATCTGAAGGAATTGTCAGGGATAATTCTTATCAATAACAGAGAACCTGAAGAAACGACTCTGTCTAAAGCTAAAGAAGAGGATATAACTATTCTTTCTACCGGCATGCAGTGTTTTGAGCTGGTCGGCAAATTATATGAAATGGGCATACACGGGAACGGAGAATAACCGGATCTTAACAATGCTCAAAGAATACAAAGCAGATTTCCATATACATTCATGTCTTTCACCCTGCGGTGATATACAGATGACACCGAAAGCTATAGCAGAGCAGGCAAAAGCCAATGGTTTAAATGCTATCTGCATCTGTGATCACAATTCTTCTGAAAATACTGCAGCAGCTATTGAAGCCTGCAAACAGAACGGTATCGAACTTCTTTTCGGAATGGAGGTCAATTCAAAGGAAGAGGTGCATACACTTGCGCTGTTTGATGATATTCATAGCCTAAATGAACTTCAGAAAACTGTATATGATAATCTTAACGGTGAAAACGATGATGAGACTTTTGGTTACCAGATGGTCATTAATGAAGATGATGAGATAGCAGATATTAATCCGAGACTGCTGATCGGTGCTACCGAACTCACTGTCGAAACTATCGTTGACAGGATCCACGAACTAGGAGGGATCGCATTAGCTTCTCATGTTGACCGGGAAAGATTCAGCCTTATCGGTCAACTTGGATTTATACCGCCTGACCTCAAACTCGACGGTGTAGAGATATCACCCAATTATATCAGGAAAAGCATGAGATATGATTTCCCTATGGCACCCGGATTCACTCAGGTAACGTTTTCTGATGCGCATTTTCTTCACGATATAGGGAAAACCTTTACGATTTTTCTTGTAGAGAAAATAACTGTAAGTGAGATTAAAAAAGCTCTGGAGAATAAAGATGGAAGATCTGTCATTGCATATTCTTGATGTTGTAGAAAATTCAGTCGCCGCCGGAGCGTCAAAGGTCGAAATACTTATAGATGAGAATATTTCAGAGAACCTGCTTGTTATTGAGATAAAGGATGACGGGAGAGGAATGAGTGAAGAAATTCTGAAGAAAGTGCTTGATCCTTTTTATACTACAAGAACTACAAGAAGGGTCGGCATGGGGCTTTCACTTCTTGCTCAGGCATCTGAAGAGAGCAATGGAGAATTTAACATAGATTCAAAGGTCGGTGAAGGTACTAAAGTCAAAGCAACATTCCAGTATGATCACATTGATCGCAAGCCTATGGGAGATCTTAAAAGTACGTTCATAGCGCTTCTTACATCGTATCCTGAAATAAACTTCGTCTATATTCACAAAGATGCCGAAGGAACTGATATTCTGGATTCAAACGACCTGTGATTTTTTTTATGTCTGATTTTTCTGCATATGTTCTAACTGATTTTCTTCAAAAAACGGTAAAAACAGCCCGAAAAATCAGCATATAATACTTAATAAATATATTTGCGTTTTCAAAAAAAAGTGTTTAATAATAACATCTGACCGTTTTCAGGCAACGGTCTGAATGTGCTAAAAAGTTTAATTGAAGCAGGGATAAAAGAATGAGGATTAAAAGAAAAAATCCGGTGAGGAACTGCAGTCTTCCCGACGAGAAAGTCGACCTTTCTCTGCTGGACGGATTGCTGAAAAAATATGCCGGTATGAAAGGAAGCATGATCTCTATTCTTCAGGGAACGCAGGAGATCTACGGCTACATACCTAAAAGCGCTATCAGGAAGATTTCCGAAGAGGCGAATTTGAATGAAAGCGACATCTTCGGCGTGGTAACTTTCTACTCCCAGTTCAGGGTTAACCCTGTAGGAAAATACATCATTAAGGTTTGTCACGGTACTGCATGCCATGTTCAGAACGCGAACGATATTACGAGCGCCCTGATGCTTGAACTGAATGTTGACGACGGAGCGACCACTGACGACAGGCTGTTTACTCTTGAATCGGTATCCTGCCTCGGCTGCTGCGGACTTGCTCCGGTGATCACTGTCAACGAGGATGTGTACGGAAAGCTCAAACGGAACGATATCCCGAAGATAATAAAACAGTATAGAGATAAAGAGGAGGGAACCAATGGCTAAGTTAAGTATTGCGGACCTGGAGGAGATCAGGAATAAAGTGAGAAAGACGACTCTTCTCAGAGAAGGCAGTTCTAATGCGAAGATAACGGTTCATATGGGTACCTGCGGAATAGCCGCCGGTGCGAGAACTATAATGAACACCGTGATCAAGATCGTCGAAGAATCAAAAAGGGAAGATATAATCGTTACTACTACCGGGTGCGCAGGGTTCTGCAGCAAAGAGCCTATGGCGACAGTTGAGCTTAAAGGACAGCCGCCGGTAAAATATATGTCGCTGACAGAGGAAAAGATCAAAAAGATATTCGAAGAGCATGTAATGAACGGTAATATCGTCGCCGAATATGCTCTGGCTATCGGAAACGAGAGGGAGCCGTAATTATGGAATACAGGACACATCTAATGGTATGTTCAGGTACCGCTTGCGTTTCATGCGGTGCTTTCAATGTAAAAAAACTTCTTGAAGAGGAAATAGTCAAACATGGACTTGATAAAGAGGTTCTGGTAGTTGGAACCGGATGTCAGGGATTCTGCGCTCAGGGTCCGATCGTAGTGGTCAAACCGGACGATATATTCTATCAGCTGCTCAAGCCCGAAGATATCCCATTCCTCGTCGAAGAGCATTTCCTTAAGGGAAGACCGGTAGCTAAACTTATGTACACTCCTCCCGGAGAAAAAGCCCAGATCCCTACAATGAGCGAGATCGGATTTTTCAACAAGCAGAGACTTATTGCATTGAGAAACAAAGGTCTGATCGATGCCGAACAGATCGATGATTACATCGGAAGGGAAGGCTACAACGCTCTTATCAAGGTGCTGACGGAAATGACACCTGACGATATAGTAAATGAAATAAAAGCTTCCGGCCTCAGAGGCAGAGGAGGCGGAGGTTTTCCGACGGGAATAAAATGGGAGATCGCAAAAAAGTCACCCGGCGAAACAAAATATATTATATGTAACGCTGATGAGGGAGACCCGGGCGCTTATATGGACAGAAGTATCATAGAGTCCGATCCTCATTCGGTTATAGAAGGTATGCTGATAGGAGCAAGGGCTATCGGAGCCAGAGAAGGTGTAGTTTACATCAGGACGGAATACCCCTTAGCGATAAAGAGGCTTGAAAAAGCTATTGATCAGGCGAGGGAATACGGACTTCTCGGAAAGGATATTTTAGGTAAAGGTTTCGATTTTGACCTGAGGATCAAGCAGGGAGCAGGAGCATTTGTCTGCGGAGAGGAAACAGCTCTTATGGCGTCTATCGAAGGTAAAAGAGGTATGCCTAACAAGAGACCGCCTTTCCCGGCGGAATCCGGACTGTGGGGTAAACCTTCTAATATAAATAACGTAGAAACATTCGCGAATATACCTTGGATAATTCTTAACGGTTCGGCAAGGTTCGCAAGTATCGGAACTGAAAAAAGTAAAGGTACGAAAGTGTTCTCGCTCGTAGGTAAGATCAACAATACGGGTCTTGTTGAAGTTCCGATGGGTATTACGCTCAACGAAATAATTTTCGACATCGGAGGAGGTGTTCCGAACGGCAAAAAGTTCAAGGCTGTTCAGATGGGAGGACCTTCAGGAGGCTGTATCCCGGCAGAACTCGGCGACACAATAATAGACTATGATTCCGTAAACGCGACCGGAGCTATCATGGGTTCGGGCGGTATGGTGGTCATGGACGAGACCACATGTATGGTCGATGTGGCAAAATACTTCCTGCACTTTACACAGGAAGAGAGCTGCGGTAAGTGTACTTTCTGTCGTATAGGTACGAAAAGAATGCTTGAGATACTTCAGAGGATATGTGACGGAAAAGGTGTAGAGGAAGATATCGCGAAACTTGAAGAACTTGCCGCTCAGATAAAAGATTCTTCTCTCTGCGGTTTAGGTCAGACTGCTCCGAATCCCGTACTTACTACACTTAAGTATTTCAGACATGAATACGAGGCGCATATTTTTGACAAGAAGTGTCCGGCCAGATCGTGTAAACCATTACTGACTTTCGAGATAAACGACAACTGTATAGGCTGTACGGCCTGCGCAAGAGTCTGTCCTCCGAAAGCTATCAGCGGGGAAAGAAAAGCAAAGCATGTCATCGATCAGGATAAGTGTATCAAATGCGGCGCCTGCTACGACACATGTAAATTCAATTCAATCGATGTAAACTAAACCGAGGTGTCTGTATTATGGAAGGAATCAAAGTTTATATAAACAATTCTCTTTATGAGGGAAAAAGCGATGATACTGTTCTTGATCTGTGCAGAAGGAACGGTATTGAAATTCCTACACTTTGCCACGATGACAGGCTTAAACCCTATTCATCATGTTTTCTGTGCGTCGTTGAAATAGAAGGAATGCGGACACTTCAGCCGGCATGTTCATCAAAGATCAGAGAAGGAATGAAGGTCGTGACGGACAGCGAGAGAGTGAGAAAATCTAGAAAAACAGCACTTGAGCTGTTATTAAGCAACCACTATGCGGACTGTTTAGGTCCCTGCAAGCTGACCTGCCCGGCCGGTGTAGACGTTCAGGGATATATAGCTCTGATCGAGAAAGGGCTGTATTCCGAAGCTGTCGGTCTGATAAAGGAAAAAAACCCGCTTCCCGCGATCTGCGGAAGAGTCTGTGTTAGACCTTGTGAAGTCGCCTGCAGAAGGAATCTTGTTGATGAAACCGGAGTAGGGATCGATTATCTGAAGAGATACGCGACGGACGAAGATTTCGCGTCGGGCAAAAAATATATGCCGGAAAAGAAACCTGTGACAGGTAAAAAAGTCTTCGTGATCGGAGCCGGACCTGCAGGTCTGACTTCAGCATATTATCTAGCTCTGGAAGGACATCAGGTTGATATAGTTGAAGCGAATCCGTACGGAGGAGGAATGCTCAGGTACGGGATCCCGGAATACAGGCTTCCCAATGATCTTCTGCAGAAAGAGATCAATTCGATAACCGAACTCGGAGCAACGATATCGTACGGTAAGAAATTCGGAAAAGAAATAAATTACGATTATGTTAAAGCAAATTACGACGCCATGATCACGACGGTGGGCTGTCAGAAAGGCGCGCCGATGAGAGTCGAGGATGAGGACGCGGAAGGTGTTCTGTCCGGGATCGATTATCTGAGGACGATGGAACTGACAGGTAAGAAATTCGACTTCAAAGGTAAAACAGTAGCGACGATCGGAGGCGGTAACACCGCAATGGACTGCTGCAGGAGCGCACTGAGATGCGGAGCGTCAAAATCATACATTATATACAGGCGTACTGAAAAAGAGATGCCCGCCAACCCTATCGAGATCCACGAATCCAGGCTCGAAGGCGTGGAATACATGTTCCTGACAGCGCCTTTAAAGGTGATCAAGGATGAGAACGGCAGGCTAAAATCACTCCGCTGTAACAAAATGGAACTGGGAGCTCCCGATGAATCGGGAAGAAGGAGACCTGTCACAATAGAAGGGTCTGAATTCGATATTGAACTCGACTATATTCTCGGTGCTATAGGGCAGAAAACCGATGTTGATTTTGTCGAAAATATTAATCCTGCCGCTGACGGCGAGTTCAAGCTGAACAAGTGGGGCGATATCGATGCTGATCCTAAGACACTACAGACCGGAGTAAAAAGTATTTTCGCCGCGGGAGATGCCGTGACCGGTGCGGCAACTCTGATCGAGGCTATCGCTCAGGGACGCAGAGCCGCAAAAAGCTGTCACCAGTTCCTGACTGGTCAGGAAGTGACAGGAGAGCCCGGCGAGTTCATAAGCAAGCGCGATAATTTCGCGGAACAGGATGCAGACGATTACAAAAAAGAGTACGAACCTCAGTTCAGAGAGGAAATGCCCGTACTTCCGGCAAATATGAGGATGAATTTCGATGAGGTTGAACTAGGTTATACATGCGGACAGGCGGAGAACGAGGCGAACAGATGTCTCGAATGCGGCTGCGACGCTTATTTCACCTGCGATCTTAAAAAGTATTCGACCCAGTACGGCATCGACCAGCAGAAATACGGCGGATCTTTCCACAGATACGATGTCGATTATTCGCATCCGTACATAGAAATAGACAACAATAAATGTATCCTGTGCTCAAGATGTATCAGGGTATGTAAAGATATTGTTGGCGCCGGAGCTCTCGGACTGATCAACAGAGGTGTTGAGACTTACGTCGCACCGGCTTTGGGGTCTTCGCTGAAAGATACTACCTGTGAATCCTGCGGTATGTGTATCAACACCTGCCCGACAGGAGCGATTTCCGAGAACAAGCAGTTCAAACCGGGTCCGTTCAAGACTTCTGTATATGAATCAGTATGCAACTACTGTTCTATCGGCTGCGGAATAGAGATACATCATAAAGGCGACTTCGTGATAAATGTAAGCGGAAGAAAAACGCCCGCAAATCCTGAAGGAAATATCTGCAGGTACGCAAAATTCGGATACAAATATCTCAACGATAAGAGCAGAATTACAAAACCGATGGTGAAAGAAGTCGGCAAATGGAAGGAAGTAACTTTTGAACAGGCTTATAATCTCATAGCGGAAAAGATCAAAGCCGTAAAACCGGAAGAAAATTTTTTCATGGCCGGCGGAAGACTGACGAACGAAGAACTTTACCTGACTTCCATGATCGCGAAAGAAGCTGTAAAGACCTGCAATATCTCCTCTTTCCTTTATCACGGCAGAGAGGAAGCCTTCAGGAATAACTGTTTCGCGAACGCGTCTTTTGACGATCTGAATAAGGCCGAAGCTATATATTTTATCGGATCGGAGATCGAAAGGGAGAACGCTGTACTCGGGTTCAGGATCAACGCACTGAAGCAGGATAAAGAGATAAAACTCGTAAATATACACAAAGCTGAAAAACCTGCTCTGAACCGTAAATGCAACTGTTCAGCAAAAGTTAATTCATATTCATATTTCGTTAAAGCTATGAACTATATTATTATAAAAGACGATCTCGTGAATCAAATGTTCATTGACGGAAATACTGAAGGCTTCGAAGAATATAAGACAGAACTGCTGAAGAGCGATCTTGCGGATCTCTGCTCAAAAGCCGGAGTGACGGAAGAGAAAGTCAGGAAAGTGGTTAAGAACTACAACGAAGAACAGAACGCGATAATCATATTCAGCGAGAAGAATGTCTGCACTTCAGCGGTAAAAGAAATATTTAATCTTGCATTACTGACCGGGAAGCTCGGTAAAACAGCGAGCGGGGTGATAGCTCTGAAAGAGAAAAATAACGCTCAGGGACTTTTCGATATGGGAATCTACTGTGATTGCGGAGAAGACTGCAAGTCAGATCACGGAAAGATAAAGAACATGTTCATTTTCGGTGAAGATCCGGTCGGCTGTTCAAACGACAAATCATCGGCTCAGATGATAGACGGTGCGGAATTTAAAGTCGTATCAGACTATTTTATGACTGATACAGCTAAACTTGCAGATGTTATACTCCCGGCTTCTTTCCCGATCGAGACAGGGGGTTCGTTCTCAAACACTCAGAAACGTCTTGTAACTTTTGAGGCTGTCGCGGAACCGAAGACCGTACTGTTCAAAGATCAGCTTATTTCTATAATGGAAAAACTTGGTGTAAAAGCTGAATACTCCACGAACGAGGACATTCTGAAAGAAGCCGTTGCTAAAAATCCAGCGGCACCTGATAAAGACGAAGCGAAATATGTATTTGAGTCTGCCGGCGATTGCGTGAGCGCTATGTACAAACACGGCTGCGATATAATAGTCAAAATGGCTGACGATGAGTTCGCCGATAAACTTAAGAAGTAAAAAAATCAGGCAAAATTAAAAGGGGCTTTCAAAGCCCCTTTTTTTTATTGTTCGTAAGCAATGATCTGATTTATTCTGTCTATCTTTATTATACGACTCTCGCCTGAGGGAAATGTTATTTCGAGGGTAAAACCGGATGTTTCTTTTCCCAGTCCGAAATGCTGAACTAGAGAATGCTGGTTGGTAGTTCCTTTTCCGCCCTGTATCTCTCTGATTAGGCTTATATTGTCATTATAGAGTTTTAATCTTGTACCGATCGCATCGGAATGATCATTTCCTTTCACTTTGACTTCAAGCCAGTTGCCTGTTTCAGGGGTCTCGTTAAGGAAAAGCTGGATCTTTCCACCAGCGGAAAGAATGTCAAGATCACCGTCGTTGTCTATATCCGCAAAAGCTACTCCCCATCCGTTGTAATGTCTGGTTCCGGACAGGTAGGAAACATCGCGGAACGTCTTGTTGCCGTTATTCATATAAAGGAAAGACCTTCTGCCTTCATAGACACAATTTATATACAGATCAATAAATCCGTCGTTGTCCAGATCGCCGAATGCCGGTTCGGAATGAGTTTCCTCGAATTTTATACCTGCTTCTCTCCGGATATCAGTAAAATCTTTCATTTCATCGATCCTGTTCTCGTAAAGCATCGTCATATTAGAAAAATCTATGTATCTGGGGTGGGCAAGATTTGCCGTTATCAGGTCCAGATCGCCGTCGTTGTCTATATCACCCCATTCCGATCCGATTGTATGACCCCACCATCCTTCAGTTTCGATTCCTGCGACCCCTTCTTCACGGGCAATGTTCCTGAAATTTCCGATTCCGTCATTTTTGAACAGGAAATTCTCGGTGAGTCTATAATTTGAAACATATATGTCAGATACGCCATCATTGTTGAAATCACCGATATTTACACCTCTACCTGCTCTGTTCTTTCCGTCTTTCGGCAGAACTCCCGCTAATTCGGTCATATCTTTGAATCTTCCTTCTCCAGTTCCGAAGAATATCTGATCTTTTTCGTAAACATAATTCTTTTCGTAGTTGGCGAAGTAGACATCAAGCATACCGTTCCGGTTCAGGTCGGCGATACCGATCCCTTCTGTCGGCACACCGTTGTCCTGCAGAGAACTCTTACCGGTCACTTTTTTAAAAATACCATTTTCATTCAGCCATAATGATTCGGGGTCTTTGGTAATGATGTCAAGATTGCCGTCGTCATTGAAGTCGCCCCACAGTCCTCCGTTCGCCCTGATCGTGTCCGGAAAAGCAGTATTGGTTACTTCTATAAAATTAGTACCGGAGTTATTTTTAAAAAGCCGTCTTCCGTCTAAGAGCATATCCTGAAATCCGTCATTGTCATAATCTCCCCAAGCGATCCTTGAAGCAGTGATATTTCCAAGTCCGTATCCTGAAGTAACATCGTTGAAAATTACTTCTTTGAATTCAGTTCTTTTTCTGACATCCGCAAGTACTTCCGAAGGGTTCGAGACATGTTCATTTTCCATATAGAGGGAATCGCAAAGTTCCCATATATTTCTAGAGTCACCTGCTATAAGCGCTTTTGACAGGTATGTAAAGAATTTATCATTATCTCCTTTTTCCCTGTACACTTTTCCCAGAAGATAATAAGGCCTGCAAAGAGTGGTCTCGTCATCAATCCCGAGCAGGTTGTTGTCAGTTATTTCGTATAAAACCTGAGCTGCAAGATCATACTGTTTGATATCTATTAACATCTCCGCAAGATAACTCCCGCTTGAAACTTTAGCGCTTCTTTTTTCCAGTTCCCATTCCTTAACCGGGTAGTGATTGACCTTAGGATATGATTTTGATTTGTAGTATCCTGAAATGGCACATTCCAGAGCTTTCAAAGAATCTTTGATATCGAGATAATAATATCTGGACGAAGTAGTATATGGAAGATAATCTTCAGGGAATTCTTCTTTGAAATCCTGAATAGCGCTATTCAGGATTTCAATATCTTTTACCATACTGAGCGAATAAATATAATACTGATATAGAGTCCTCCTCCAGGTCGTTTTCGGGTATTTCTCAAGCAACTCGGATATTATAACGACTTTCAAACTGTCATTTGACCATACAGGGTACAATCGGTCGTAGAATTCAGAAGATGCGAGATCAAATGTTTCTTTTGATTCCGGATATTTATTGATGATCCGGTCTTTAATTTTCTCTGCTGACAAAGAATCGTTTTCTGCGAGGAATTTCTCATATCGCGACATAAGAAGTTCATTTTCAGGAGCATCAGATTTTACAACAGCTTTATTTACGCATGATACTATGCTGAGACTTATGATTAGAGCAAAAATAATGCGATTCATTTTAAGCTCCGGCGATGTTAATTACGAATAAAGTAAAAAAAGTGACAATCCGCAAGTATTTTGTAAGAAAAATTGGTATTCACACCGTTAATTTTACGTTTCGTCAGACATTTGTATTGTATTAATCATGATGATATTATATTACGAACGTAAACGGGAAACTAGAAAAAAGGAGTCTGAAATGAAGACAAATAAAATGGCCGACATAGCAAGAGAGCTAGAAGAGAAACATCTGACTCCGACAGAAGCAAAAGAAATGGCAGAAGTACAGATGAAATTCGATTTCAGAAGATCAATGCCGAAGATCAGGCACTATTTCTTCTAACTAAATCAATCCCCTCTTCCGCTTACTCCTCCACAGCTAAAAGGGACTTTGCAAAGTCCCTTTTATTTTTTCTTGACAATTTAATATGGTAGCAGTATATTGCTACTAATAAAATTACGAATTTATGAAAAATAATGAAATACTGACGAATATGCTGAAAGAGATCGGGCTGAACGACCTCGAAGCGAATATATATATTACTCTTCTTGAGAACAGTAAGAGTACCGGATACAGGATCGCCGGTGAGATAAATAAACCTGTTGCCAATACTTATAAAGCTTTAAAGTCACTTGAACTTAAAGGTGCAGTTATAGCTGACAGATCATCTGGGACGACATTTTTTGAGACAGTTCCTGTCGAAGAATTCCTCAACAAGAAGGAAAACGAGTTCGCAAAGACTAGAAGAGTGATCGTCGAAGAAGTACGGAAGTTGAATATCCAGCAGGAGACAGGCGGTATATATGAGCTTAAGTCTGTCGAACTTGTTTACGAAAAAGCTTTTAACATGATCAAATCAGCAAAAAAAATGATACTCATAGACTGCTTTCCTGAACCTCTTAAAGTTCTTAATGATACGATAATCGGGAAAAGCGCCGGTGGTGTTCCGATATATCTTAAGAATTACTGCGAAACGGAGATCAGCGGAATTAAGCAGATCACAGCTAAAAATCCTGAACTTCCGATAGAAAGTCTTTCGGGTCAATGGATGATGGTACTCAAAGATACTGAAGAATCCCTTATAGCCATGTTCACCAAAGACGGAACCGGTCTTCAGCATTGTATCTGGACCATGGACAGGTTCCTGTCTTTCGTTCTGTTCAACGGATCAATGTACGAGTTCAATTATACTCAGGTCCATAAAACGCTTTTTGACGGAAAAGCCGGTAAGATCGAAAGGATCAGGGATGTCGTTACGGAGCAGCAGAAGATACTTAAAATTTTGCAAGGCGTGGAAAAAAATGTTCATTTATAATAAAGGAGGATCATATGACCAAAACGATAGGAAGCCTTATTATCGGGAGCGCTGTCATCTGGGGGGCGACAATAATAAGTGTCGCTTCCAAATTGAAAGGAATGGAAGTTAAAGGTGATGTCGTTCAACTTTTAGGGTTCGCTTCAGGAATTCACCTGATCCTTATATGGGGACCGGCTGCAGTCATGATCAGCAAAATGAAATCTGGAAAAAATGCCAAAACACAGGAGGATGGCCATGAAGAAAACTAGAAAATTATCCGTAATTTTTACAATGATGTTAATGGTCTCAATATTTATAGGATGCGGTAAAACTAAAAATTCTTCTGGCGATTTGATCTATGAAATAAAAGATGTTAACGGCGTGAAAGTCTTTGCTAACAAGAATGAACCGTCGGTTGAAAAAGTAGATCTGAATTTCATAGAAAGTTTTACTATAAACGGTGATGTTGAGGAAGAGCAGCAGAAATTCCAGATCAGACAGCCGGTGATCGATATCGATAAAAACGGGAATGTGTATATCATAGATATTGGCTCATCGTCGATCAAAAAATTCGACAATAAAGGCGAATTTGCGGCTCAGCTTGGAACAAAAGGTACCGGGCCCGGAGAATATTTTATGCCTGTAAGTGTTACTAACGCTAATGACACGGTTTACGGATTTGATGCGACAATGAAAGTTAACAAATACGACAGTTCAAATAATTTCATTTCAGCTATAAATCTTTCGCAAGCTGACGGACTTCCGGTAATGATGAAAAAAGCCGGAGATTATTTTGCAGGATACAGAGTTTCCAACGAGCAGAAAGACGGCAAGCTGTTCATATTGTTTAACCTGATCGTGATGGATAAACAGTTCAAGACTGTAAGAACGATTGCCGAAAATAAAGTTGAATTCGATCCTTCAAAGCCTATGAACCCTATGGAGATGATAACCTTCTTCGCAGCCGGTAAAAATGAGATAGCTGTTGCGGATAAAACCTCTGACAGGTTCAGAATTAAAGTCTATGATCTCGAAGGGAATAATATATATGATATAACTAAAAGCTTCAGACGTGTGAAATACTCTGAAAGAGAGATAGAGAAAATGAATAAACTTATTGCCGAAGCATTGAAAAACGTTCCGGGTCAGCCTGAACAGAAGATAGACAGTCAGTTCAAAGAAGCAATAACCGGTATGTGGTACGATAAATACGGCAGACTATGGGTCGGTACGGCGATAGAAGATGACGGATCTGAGGATTTTGGTAAGAATGCAACTCTGGATGTATTCAAAGACGGTATCTTTTTAAACAGTCATCTGATCGAAAAATCGAACGAGATGACAGCCGTTGATTTTGTGGAAGATAAGCTGGTATTCATTGACACGCAGGAAAATACTGTAAAAGTGTGTGAATATTAATTCAAATTGAGAGGTATTATGGAGAATACTATAGAAATAAGGAACGTGACGAAAAGATTCGGTGATTTTACTGCGGTTAACGATCTGACACTGAACGTGCCTAAAGGCAGCATATATGGATTTATCGGACCTAACGGCTCGGGAAAAACCACAACTCTCAGGATGCTTATGAATATTATTTTCCAGGACTCGGGTGAAATTAATATATTCGGAGAAAAATACAGGCAGTCTTTCAAGGACAGGATAGGATACCTGCCGGAGGAACGCGGGTTGTATAAAAGCATGAAGGTCGGCGAACTTCTGCATTTTTTCGGGAAGCTCAAGAACGGAAAGAACATCCGGTCAGAATCAGTAAGATGGCTGAAAAAGCTTGGGCTCGAAGACTGGAAGGACGAAAAGATAGAGACTTTGAGCAAAGGTATGGGGCAGAAGGTCCAGTTCATAGCATCAGTCGTTACAAATCCTGAACTGGTCATACTGGACGAACCGTTCTCGGGTCTTGATCCGGTGAACAGAGATGCTATGAAGGATGCCGTACTAGAGCTGAAAGAAAGCGGAAAGACCGTAATATTCAGCACTCACGATATGGATATAGCCGAAAAGATGTGCGACTATGTGTTCATGATATATAAAGGAAAGAAGGTTCTGGACGGAACTCTTGATTCGATCAAAGATATTTACGGGACCGACATTATCCGAGTTATTACCGGAGGTGGAATGCAAGTACTCAAAGAAGTTCAGAACGAAGTTAAAGGTATAGAGAATATCAACGATTACGGTCATATTCAGGAAGTAAGGATAGAAAAGAACTGTGATCCGCAGGATGTTCTTAAATCACTTGTAGCGAAAACTCAGGTAATGAAATTCGAGATTTCGAAACCTTCGCTTCATGATATATTCGTAAGAATAGCAAAACCTGTCGCGGATCATGTCGGGGAGGTGCAGAATGCGGGATAAAATAAAAACAATTACTGTAAGAGAATATAAAGCGACTGTAAGGACTAAAACATTCCTGATTTCGATGATACTGGTGCCGGTCATGATGTTCGCAGGTATCATTATTATGAAACTGTTCGAGGACAATGTTGATACTACCGACAAAAATATTACTATTATTGATAGGTCCGGGATTGTGGCAGAAAGGCTGGTGGCGATAGCAGAGGAGCGGAACAAGAGCGAAGTTTTTGAAAAAAAAGATAACGGAGAACTGAAAAAAGTAAAACCGAATTACCTTTTCCATATTGTACAACCGGACGATGAGAACCCGGATAAGCAGAGATACGAGCTGTCGGAAAAAGTCAGAAAAAAGCAGATATTCTCATTCGTCGAGATTGGCAAGAACGTACTTCACCCGCAGCCTGCAGAGGACGGGAGCGATTTCAGCAGTGTGATCAGATATTACGCGGAAGGGGCAGCTCTGGACGATATCAGAAGGTGGCTGGGCAATCCGCTGAACAACGAACTGAGACAGCTCAGAATGAAGGAAGCCGGTATTGATCCCGCTCAGGTAACCGAACTTATGAGATGGGTGTCGGTGAACGGAATGGGATTGTATTCGATAGATCTGGCTACGGGCGAATATATTGAAGCCAGGGAGAGCAGCGAGGGAGAAGCGATACTTGCTCCGATGGCTATGATGATGATAATGTTCATTCTGTCGATACTTGGAGCTCAACCTTTGCTGAATTCCACGATGGAGGAAAAGAGCCAGAAAATCTCAGAAGTGATCCTTGGATCATGTTCTACCTTCGACTTCATGATGGGCAAGATACTCGGCGGTGTGGGCGCTTCGCTTTCGGCGGCGCTCGTATATGTCGGAGGAGGAGTTATCGCTTTGAGATATATGGGAAGAAGCGACCTGATCCCACTTGAGCTGATCCCGTGGTTCTTCGCTTACGCTACACTCCTTATAACGATGATGGGAGCGATAATGGCCGCGCTTGGTTCGACCTGCAGCACAGCCAAGGAAGCTCAAAGTCTTGCATTCCCGGGAATGCTTCCGATGGTAGTCCCGATGATGATATGGTTTATGATAGTCAGGGAGCCTTTGAGCAACTTTTCCGTCATAGCCTCGCTGATCCCGCCGCTGACACCGATGCTGATGCTTTTAAGGCAGAGCACGCCTTATCATATTCCTGCATGGCAGCCGTGGACAGGTCTGATTGGAGTAATACTGTTCACGCTTTTCTCGGTATGGGCGTCGGCAAGGATATTCAGGATCGGAATTCTGTCTTCTGGGAAAGCACCTAAGCTCGGTACTATAATAAAATGGATATTCAGGAACGATTAAAAGGGAAAGGAATATGAACATTAATAAATTGAAAGCGGCAGAAGAGAATTTTCTCGGAAGATATCCGGGAGGATTCGCAGATCCGGAGATAGAAGCGATCGCGAAGAAGCATAAGATGGAAAAGATGACGGAACTTACCAGAGAATATTTCGCGAAAAAGAACTTTGATGATCCTTATCTCATAGTCGAGAACTTCGCGAAGATGATAACGAAATCGTCGATGGTGTCCGTTTTCGAGAAAGTTAAGTTCAGGAACGCTTTTCCCGACTTTGATCCGGGAGACAGGGTCGTACTCGCTCAGGGTCTGAAAGACCTTTTTCACGGTAACCAGAAGAAAGGCTTCGGTAATATCGTGTCGGTACTTCAGAAATATGATCTCGCGAAATGGCCTGTAGTTACATCAGTGCTGACTTACTTCGAACCGGAGAAAGAAGTGTTCATAAAGCCGACGACAGCAAAAGGAGTGATCGAATATTTCGAGATAGAAAATTTAAAATATAGTCCTAAACCGACCTGGGATTTCTATGAAAAGTACAGGACTGTCATAAACGAAATGAAGAAGCTGACCGGTGGAAAGATCACCGGGAACAATGCCGGTTTCTGCGGATTTCTGATGATGAGCCTTGAGAAGTGAGTTGAATAGGAAGGAGTAGAAAATTGAAAAAGAAATATCAGATCAGGATTTTTGAAATCATAGAACAAGGCAAGAAAGGCGATACTTCGAGTATATTGTTCGATTGGATTATAATGATATTAATTGTTTTAAGTATAGTCTCGATTGTAATTGAATCATATGAAATTTCAGATTCACTGCATTACTTCCTTAAAATATTCGAAATAATATCTATTTCAATTTTCACAATAGAATATTCTCTAAGAATTTACACAGCTAAATTATTGTTTCCAGAAAACACCATGCCAAAATCAATCGTAAAATTTATTCTTTCACCGATGGCCATTATTGATCTATTGGCGATATTACCATTTTATATTCCTTTTTTAATAACCGTAGATTTGAGATTTTTAAGAATATTAAGACTTTTAAGGATATTCAGGTTATTAAAATTCGGCAGATATGTTGAATCTCTGAAAGGATTAAAAAGCATAATTAAGAGCAAAAAGGAAGAATTGATAATAACGATGTTTCTTACTTCTATGTTATTATTCATGGCTGCAACAA
>QKDR01000148.1 GCA_003252515.1 Candidatus Delongbacteria bacterium
GGATGATCTAAGTGAAGAAAAAACGCATCTCAATACTAGGTTCGACAGGCTCGATTGGAGTAAACGCCCTTAAAGCCGTGCAAAATCTTAACGGTCAGTTTTATATAAAATATATTTCAGGCTTCAATAATTACAATCTCCTTGTGGAGCAGGCAGTAAAATATAAACCTGAATTCGTGATCGCTTCAGATGATAATTACGCAAAGGTAATCAAATTGTTGAACGGGGTTCCTGTAAAAATTCTTTCAGGTGAGGAGGGATTAAAGCAGGCATGCCAGGACAAAGATGTTGATATTGTCGTCAATTCGATCGTAGGGTCTTTCGGTTTGAAACCGACGGTGTTCGCGGCAGAGAAAGGAAAGAAGATATGTCTCGCGAACAAAGAATCACTCGTTATGGCGGGCTCCTACATAAAAAAACTTTGCAGGAAAACAGGATCGCAGATAGTTCCTATAGATTCAGAACATTCCGCTATGCTTCAGGCTTTGAACGGGGAAAACAGAAAGGATCTTGAGAAAATAATCCTTACCGCATCTGGAGGACCTTTCAGAACGACTAAAGGGTCATTGAGGAATGTTTCTGTAAAGGAGGCTCTGAATCATCCTAACTGGGATATGGGTAAGAAGATTACAATTGATTCCGCGACACTGATGAATAAAGGTTTCGAGCTTATCGAAGCGGTTCATCTGTTCGATGTCTCTCCGGATAAAATCGAGGTTGTAGTTCATCCTGAATCGATCATACATTCGATGATGCAGTTCGCTGACGGATCTGTCATAGCTCAATTGGGACTGCCTGACATGATGCTGCCCATCCAGTATGCTCTGACATATCCCGAGAGAGCGAAACTTGATGTACCCAGATTGGATCTGGCCAGGATCGGCAAATTCACTTTCCATAAGCCTGACAGGAAAAAATTCATGGCTTTGAAACTTGCAGAAACAGCCGCCAGAGAGAACGGAACACTGCCTGTAGTGCTTAATACTGTAAATGAGATCATGGTATATAAATTCCTTGAAGGGAAGATCAGGTTTACAGATATCGTTAAAAATGTCGAAAAAGAGATGTACCTTCACAGGAACGTGAAATCGCCGACGATAAACGGTATATTCGAACTTTCAAATGAATTATGGAGAAAATTCAAATAATAAAAGGGAGGGAAAAATGAAAAAACTGTTATTGCTGACCGCATTATGTGCAATCGGGTTTGTCTGGGCGCAGGAAGAGTATTACGATGATATGAACGACACGCATTCTTCAAGTCCCACAGGCGATGAGATCATAACAACTGATCCGATAGTAATAAACGAAATAACAGGTACAACTAATCCTGAATTTACAGATAATACACCCGAGCAGGATATGACAGCTTCAGCGGAAGCAACAATATCGGAGTTTTATAAGAAACTCAACATCCCTGTATGGTACAGATGGAGAGATTTTAGCTTCAACGCGACAATACCTTACTTTATGTCAAGAAAAGTCCCTATGACGGATTATACGGCTAGCGGACTCGGTGATATATCCGTAGGTGCCGGTTACGGTAAATATTTACCCGACTATAATCTGTATATAGACGGCAACATCACAGTTAAAATGCCGACCGGGGACGATGAAGCCGATGCGGGGGACGGCGGTACCATTTCTCTAACTACCGAGACAACAGATATTACCGGAGCAATTTCAGCTTATTATTTCATGGACCAGTTCACATTCAAAGGGAACCTGATCTATACAATGAACGGCACTTATGATATTGACTGGGGAACTGATACGGTTGAAGCGGACAGAGGTGATGACTTTATGCTGAATGTGGGGGCTGATTATAGATGGCAGTATAATCTTACTTTTGGTGTAAATGCTGACTATGGAATTCATTCTAACAGCGAAACCGACGGTGTAGAAGGTATGGATAAAACAATTTTTATGGATATAAAACCTGTCGTGAAATACCCGATCAGTCTTTTTGAGTTCGTAGCCGGTGCAAAGATACCTGTATATACTGATACCCCGGATGATGACTATAATGAAGGAGACAGGAATATGACGTTCTTCTTCCGTACGAACTACAGGATATTCTAATTATAAACCCGGCAATCAAGTAAAATCGGTTTAGCGCAAAGTTGTTAAGTAATGGTCTAACGTAAGAGAGAGTTTAAATGGCTGAAACCGGAAAAAATAAAAGTTTTTTTAACAAAGTGTTCTGCTGGCGGCCCTCGTATGCAATATACATCAGTATACTTGTCGCGTTCATAGTTACTCTGGTAATGCTCAGCAGTCAGATACAGTACATAAGAATAATGCGCGCAATTGAGACGGCAAAACCTTCAGAGGTAGATCTCGGGCTCGGATACACATCTTTCATACTGATAGGTTTCGTAAACCTTCTCATTTTACTTGGCGGTGTTCTGATCTTCACGATCCAGCGTAAAAGAAAATACACGGAAGAGCTTGAGGACCTGCTCTCAGAACTGCAGAATTCAAAATCCGAATACAATGCGATACACGAAAGATACGAGCTGATCACAGAGAACGTAACGGACGTAATTCTTACTACGGACATGCAGGGGAGGATGACATACATCACTCCTTCAATAGAAGCCTACCTCGGAATAAGAAGCGACGAGATGCTGGGAAAAAAGATCGAGAACTTTATCACTAAGAGATCTGTCAGGATACTAAGCAAAGATATAATTTTCAGAAGGCGGAACCCTGACAAGTTCAAAGATGTAACTACCAACGAGATCGAGCTTGCCGGAAAGAACGAACACAGTATTTGGGTTGAGCTTAAGACTATCGGTTACACCGAGAAAGGACAGCAGAAAGGATATCTCGGCGTTTTCAGAGATATTACCCAGAGAAAGAAAAGCGAGAGGGGGCTGAAATTCCAGAGTGATGTACTTTATAATATTTCTGATGAAGTCAACATCAACGATCTTGACGGAAGGGTGATCTATGTCAATAAAGCTGTGCTTAAAGAACTGAATGTGACCAGAGAAGAGATAATCGGGAAAACGAAAACCCTTCTCCTGCCTGATCCGGAGTATAATATAACAAAATCAGATATTGTCAAATGGGTTAAAGAAAAGGGGCACTGGGAAGGTATTGTCGGCAACTATCTGCCTGACGGACGAAGAAGAGTCGTATCTACACGTTCAAAACTCCTTTATGACGACAATAATGTTCCCGTGGGTATTCTGTCGATCTCTACGAACATAACGAATAAGATCGAGATGCAGAAGGAACTTAAACAAAGTGAAAGTAAATACAGTCTTCTGATCGCCAATGTTTCCGACGTAATATGGACTTCCGATATGGAGTTCAATATCAATTTTATTACTAAATCCGTCGAGAAGTTCCTGGGATACACGCCGGAACAGCTTATGGCCCTTAGAAAAAGGGAATATTTCAGTCCCGATTCTCTGGAAAAGATCCAGAAAGTCCGTACAAGGTTCAAGAACAATTTTACGAACGTCAACTTTCCGATCGTATTCAATGCGGAGATAATCTGCAGCGACAGGACAAGAAAATGGGCTGAAGCCAAGATCAACCCTCTGATAGATGAGAATGGTGCCTTTACAGGATTTGTAGGGGTCTGGAGGGATATTACCAGCTTTATTATTACTAATGAACGAAACAAATCCCTTGAAGAAAGACTTGCGCAATCGGAGAAAATGGAAGCTCTGGGAAGACTGGCAGGCGGCGTCGCGCATGACCTGAATAATGTCCTGACAGGGATAGTGGCCTATCCTGATCTTCTTCTGCTGAAACTGCCTGAAAACGATCCGATGAGAAAAAAGGTCATAGCTATAAAGAAAAGCGGTCAGAAAGCGGCTGCCATAGTGGAAGACCTGCTTTCTCTTTCCAGAAGAGGCGTCAATAAGTTCACTCCGGTAAACATTAATACTATATTGACGGATATACTGGATTCCCCTGAAGTCGAGAAATTGAAAGCATACCATCAGGATATTAAGTTTAAATTCAGCGAAGGCGCGAACGTACCGCCGGTCTCGGCCGCAGAATATCAGATATCTAAAGTGATCATAAATCTTCTGACTAATGCCTGCGAAGCTATGCCGTCAGGAGGGAATATTTATATTTCCACAAGACTGGAATCATCTTCTTCGGGACCTTTAAGATACAAGAACATTCCGGACGGGGATTATGCCGTACTGTCTGTTTCTGATGAAGGTATAGGTATCTCAAAAGAAGATCAGAAAAAAATATATGAACCTTTCTTTACGAATAAGGTGATGGGCAGAAGCGGTACAGGGCTCGGTATGGCCGTAGTATGGGGAACTATCCAGGATCATAACGGTTATATCGAACTTAACAGCAGACTGGGTGAAGGAACTACTTTTGATATTTTCCTCCCGGCTTTAATGGAATCCGGGGCTTTTGAGAACGAAATAAGCAAAAGGACTTCTCTTAAAGGCAAAGGAGAAAAAATACTGATCCTTGATGACGAGGCTATTCAGCTGGAGATCGCTGATTCTCTTTTTACAGAGCTGAATTATTCGGTCAGAGCTGTTTCTGATCCTGAGAAGATCATCAAAGAAATTGACGATTTTAAGCCTGATCTGTTGATCCTTGACATGATCCTTTCGGAAACGACGGACGGACTGGACGTATATAAAAGCGTCCTTGAAAAAGGCAGAAATGTAAATACGATCATTGTAAGCGGATTCTCTGAAAGTGAAAGAGTTACCGAGGCTATTTCACTTGGGGTCAAAAGATATATCAAAAAACCTTTCACTATTGAAGAGATCGGTACGGCGATAAGGGATATTCTGGATAATAATGAATAAATCCGGCTGCGGCAAGAACATAAAAGAGCTTTCGGAAGATAAAAACAGCGCCCTCAGAATAAATTCAGGTGACGGTAAAGATATAAAAAATACTGAAGGATTTGATAAATTCCTCGAAAAGAAACGGAAAAAAATATCCGAGGATGAATTTGTAACTCGGAAGAGCGATAACTCTGATAGAAAGCCGCAGAACCGACGATAACGAACTGTCCAAAAAGATAATAAACAGATGTCTGCCTCATTCCGGTAATTCTGTCAGGGTAGGTATAACAGGCGTTCCGGGGGCAGGAAAGAGCACTTTCATCGAAGCGTTCGGTCTGTATCTGCTCTCACTGGGGAAGAAAGTCGCGGTAATGGCCGTAGATCCAAGCTCAAGTAAAACCGGCGGAAGCCTTATGGGTGATAAAACAAGAATGGAAAGGCTGTCCGGACATCAGAATGTTTTTATCAGGCCTTCCGCCACCTCAGGATTTCTCGGAGGGGTCAACAGGGCGACAAGGGAGGCCGTGATCCTTACCGAAGCGGCCGGTTATGACGTAATACTTATTGAAACAGTCGGTGTCGGCCAGTCTGAGGTGCTTGTTCACTCGATGGTGGATTTCTTTCTCCTTCTTCAGATAGCCGGTGCGGGCGACGAGCTGCAGGGTATAAAAAAAGGGATCATGGAGATGGCGGACGCGATCGCAGTTACGAAGGCTGACGGTGATAATGTCCTAAAGGCGGAAATGTGTAAAAAAGAACTTTTGAACGCTTTGCATTATTCTCTAAATTCAGATAAAGACTGGTCCGTGCCTGTGATAACGGTATCGTCCCTTGAGAACAGATCTGTAGATGAAGTATGGAAAGTCATTAATGAATACATTTCGGTAATGAAGAACAAATGTCGGTTCGAATCAAAAAGGAAATCACAGATATCCGAATGGCTGAGATCAACAATAAGATCGACTCTGGAAAATGAATTTTACAACGCTCCTGAAATAAAGAAAATATTATCCTCCTTCGAAAATAATGTTCTTGAAGGAAAAATATCACCCGTTACGGCGGTCGAAGAGCTTATACGCGCCTTTAGATCGTAACTACACCTTCACTCGTCATACCGTTCACTTTTACTTTCAGTTCTTTTTCAAGCCTTACATGCCTGATAAATTCGTTCTCGAAGACAGCGGGAAGTGAATTTAAATAATCAATATTTATATTTCCCTGACTGAGATAGGGATTGATAGTAAAGTATATTACTTTAAGAAGCGTAATGTTCTGGAAAAAATGAGATCCCTGACTCGGGTCGATATGGAAATTCTTTAGACCGTGTTCTACGATGACCTTAGCCTGAGATATCTGTGCCCATTTTACAGGTATGCCCAGCCACGGATCTGAACTTCCCCATCTGCCCGGGCCGATAAGTACATATCCCGTTTCTTTCTCGAGGAAACTTCCGTTAATTACCTCCAGCATAGAAGCGATCTTCTCGGTATTCGCAGGGTTGAAGTCTTCCGGTTTAACATATACAATGTCGTTCAGGCCGCCCAAGTTGCCGTTCCCCAGACTGTGGATAGAACTTATGATAGCTTTTTCATGCTCTTCAGGATCGATAACTACATCGCTGTATTCCAGACCGTGAACTATAGGTCTGATCTGCAGGAAGCGGAACACCTTAGGCCTGTCCGAAGGTTTGTCAAGCTCGATCGCGAATTCGATCTCTACCGGCGAATTCATCTCTTTTGAACCGTATTCAAGAAGGGTAGACACGATCTCGGCGAGAGGGAACATGTCATATCTCAATATCGGAGCGAACGTCAGAAGTTTCTTACCGTTCTCCATAAAGCCGTCCCTGAGGATACCGTTCTGGAAGTCGTAGGTAGAAACCAGAAGTTTTACCGATTCATCCTCGACGGCTTTTTCGACCTCAAGTCGGATAAGATTGTCTTTTTCGTCGACAGTAGCAGTGAAAGGCTTTTCCATATCCAGAGCGTAGAAATTCTTCTGAGTGTTCTTGAGCGCAAGATCGGCTGAGGAGACCTGTAATATCTTCTTCGGGAATTTGGGAGAGAATCTGAGTGAAGTTTCACCGTCCACGATCGTTTTTCCTAAACCGAGCGCGATATTGGCTACCCCGTCTTCTGCTTTCTCATTGCCTATAGGATAAAAATTAAGTGATCTGGCCACACCGGATATTGTGGGGTAAAATCTGGTATTACCGTCTTCGTCAGCATACAAATTACCGGCGACCTCCTGGAGTATTACGCTCATTTTTTCTTCGTCGATCACATTATGCGTTGCTTTCATATAGTCTTTGCTGAATTTATAGAAAGTAGACGCGTAAACGCCTTTGATGGCAAAAGATAATTCTCTCAGCCTTATATTGATGTTCGTTTCATTATTCGGTATCATATATGTGGTATAAACACCGGCGAAGGGCTGATAATAAGAATCTTCCAATAGGCTCGATGATCTTACCGCGATCGGTGTTCTGATATAGGTGAGAATACAGTAGAGATCTTCTTTTAATGAAGGCGGCAGATCCGCTTTAAGAAAATATTCAAGTATTTTATCGTCAGTAATATCGGATAAAGCTACGTCATAAAGATTGTTAGACTGCATGAATTCTTCGAAAATATCGGTCGAGATCACTATTGTTCTGGGAATATTGATTATTACGTTGTCATACTGATAATTCAGGTTCTTGGATTTAAGGAAAGAGTCAATGAACGCAAGACCTCTTCCTTTTCCTCCCAGCGATCCTTTACCGATCCTGCTGAACCCGCTGTAGTCGTCGAAGAAATCTTTGTCGAACGTGGCTATCGTACCTTTCGAGGAATGAATTCTGTAATTCTTGATCGTTTTATATACGTATTCTCTGACAGCTTCTATGCTGTCGAAATCGGATTTCTTTTTATTCTTTATAAGATCGGCAAGCGTAAATAAAGCCCGGGCTTTGAACCATTTAGAGAAATGATTGTTTGAAGCGTGAAACTCGAAAGAATTTATCGGGATTATCTCAATTTTGTGCTGGAGATCCCTGAGATCTGTCGCCCTGTCAATTTCTTTCCCGGTCTCAGGATCGTTGAAAACAAAATCACCGAAACCGAAATTCATCTGAATATATTCCCTTAATTCGTTCAGCAGGGATTTGGAATGTTTGTAAATAAAGCTCGCATGCAGCTTCTCAACTTCCTTTTTGCGCTCTATCTGTGACGACTGAAGCAGAACAGGAAGGTGGGGGTTCTCTTTTCGTATTTTCCTGCAGAGCTTCAGACCGGCTTTAGGATCTTCTTTGCCTTTGTAGTTATAAGTAATATCGGAAATTATCCCGAGCAGATTATCTTTGTATTTCTCATATAGTTCGAGCGCTTGTTCATAGTCATTCGCCAGCAGTATCTTTGCCCTGGCCCGCATTCTCATGGTCTTCTGGTGCTCGTTAAGTCCTTCAGTCATCAGGTCTCTGGTCTGGTGAAAAAGTATCTTGTACATATTCGGGAGATAGCTGGAATAATATCTTATCGAGTCTTCGACGAGAATAATACAGTAAGCTCCCACTTCGTTAAC
>QKDR01000064.1 GCA_003252515.1 Candidatus Delongbacteria bacterium
TCTTTCGGGACACACCGTCTTTTGGTATAATGAAGCAGTTGAGCAACAGACTGTCGAAGCTGTAGTGTCCGTCAAAAAGAAACTCGGACCGGCAGAGCTCGGAGAATTTCCGAACCTGAAACTTGTAGCTGTCGCTTTTACTGGTTACGACAGTGTGGATACTGCTTATTGCCGTGATAAAAGTATAGCCGTTTATAATGTCCCGGCGTACTCGACTGATTCAGTTGCCGAACTGACGATCGGGCTTGCCATATCGCTGCTGAGAGACATCCCGAAAGGGAACAACATTATCCGCAGGGACGGTTGGGACTTAGGAAGGCCGGGAATAGAGTTGTCAGGCAAGACGGTCGGGATCTGCGGTACCGGCGCGATCGGCACAAGAACGGCGCAACTGTTCAGAGCCTTCGGCTGCGAAGTGATCGGCTGGTCAAGGAGCAGAAGACCGGAATTCGAAGCTGTCGGAAGATATGTCGACAATCTTGATGATCTGTGCCGAAAATCGGACATCCTGAGCGTACATGTGCCTTCGAATCCTGCGACGAAAGACCTGATCGGCGAAAAACATCTTTCGATTATGAAAGAGACTGCGTACCTGATCAATACGACAAGAGGACCTGTCGTCGATGAAAAAGCGCTTTTTACGGCACTGAAAGAACATAAGTTCGCGGGAGCCGCGCTGGACGTATTCAACGCTGAACCCGTCGTGCCGGGGCATCCCTTTCTCGGTCTGGACAATATAATTCTGACGCCGCACATAGCTTTCAAAACGGAAGAAGCACTGATGAGACGAGCACAGATCACGATTAAAAACATCAGCAGCTTCATCTCAGGATCAGATGAGAACAGAGTGATATAATGACGTCAAACATCTACATATTCTGGTTCGGAGTGATCGGTACCGCTGCGTTCGCTATCTCAGGCGCTATGACGGCGATGCGGAAAAAATTCGACCCTTTCGGCGTGCTGATCATCGGGTTCGTCACAGCAGTCGGCGGAGGTACGGTCAGGGACGTTCTTTTAAAGGACGTTTCCGTGTTCTGGCTCGAAGAACCGCATTTCGTATATTCCATAATCGCAGGGACAGTATTCGCGATGCTTTTCCGCAAGAATCTTGATATGCTATCAAAATCGCTGCTTCTCTTCGATACGATCGGACTGGGACTTTACACGGTCATCGGGCTCGAGATCGGCCTGAACAACGGACTGAGCGGAATGAGCTGCATCATACTGGGAACTATCACAGGATCTTTTGGCGGCGTGCTCAGGGACATCCTTGTAAACGAGATACCTGTTATCTTCAGGAAGGAGATCTACGCTACCGTCTCAATTATAGGAGGGCTGATCTATTTCATTTTAAAAACTGCAGGCATCACCGACCCGCTGCTTCAGCTTATCCCGATACTGCTGATCATCGTTTTCAGACTTGCTGTCATAAGGTTTAAAATTTCATATCCCTCAATATACAATCCGAAAAAGGCTAGAAAATGAACAACATACTGATAGTACTGCCGCAAACTCTCCAGAGCAGATCTGACGAATTCTCCGCTTATCTTGATAAAGCGATCGAAAGAGTACAAAAGTTCGCTTATGAAAACGGATGGGAGAGGCACACGGCAAAGAGTTTTATGGATAAAGTGATGATCTTCGACTCGAAACCCGATTTTGATAAGATGCTCCTCGAATTGTGTGAAATGCCGTCTGACACTGAACTGCCGGAAACCTACTGCGGAGCGCTGGAGGAAAGGGTTCTTGCCGTTGTTACGCCGGAAATATACAGCACTGTCTATCCTCAGGGTGTCGAAGAGGATTTCTATACAAAAATACTTGCGCACGAGATCGCGCACAGACTTCATGTCCGCATACTTGAAGGAGACGAGGACGCCATGGGTCCCGTCTGGTTCTTCGAAGGCTTCGCACTATACGCAGCCGATCAATTTTGCCATTCAAAGATCTCTCTGACTAAGGAAGAAATAATCGAGATACTCAGTACTGAAGAACGCGGCAGTTACGAAAAATACGCTTACGTTTTCAGATACCTGGTAAAACTCTCATCTTTGAAGGAACTTGTGTCTAAAGCAGGATCACCTGATTTCACTGAATATATTATAAACATCGTAAATAATGGAGGAAATATGTCAGAATTCGATTTTCCCGCGCTGATAAAAGGACTGCCCGAAGCGGATATTACTTTCAAAGGAATCACAGGCTGGCTTTCACAGGGACCTGACCATCAGATAGTTTTCATGGACATCGCTCCCATCGGCGAAGTACCCGACCATTCTCACGGAGAACAGTGGGGAGTCGTTCTTGAAGGTGAAATGGACCTTAAGATAGACGGAGTAACGAAAACTTACAGAAAAGGCGATTCGTATTATATCGGTGACGGCATCGTGCACGGAGCGGCTTTCAGAAAGCGAACTTTCGTAATGGATATGTTCAGGCAGGTCGACAGGTATAAGGCGAAACTATAACATGAAAAAAGCCGGCTGCGAAAGCTGTACACTCTGCTGTAAATTATTCCTGATAAATCTAAATGAAGAAGAATTCCGATCGGGAAAATATTTAACGGAATTCGTAACTGAAGATATTTTTGACGATTTTGGGACTGTCGAAGAGTACGGCTTAAACATAGTAAAGAAAAATGAAGACGGCAGCTGTTTTTATATAAAAGACCGGAGATGTTCGATATACAATGACAGACCTCAGGTGTGCAGAGATTTCTTCTGCGGATCGGACAAAGCTGAATTCAGAGAAATGATAGCAGATATCAATAAAGCCTAGAAAGTATAACCTATAGAGAAGTGGAAGACACCGTTCTTCCATCCGTCCTTCACATCCAGCGGGAATCCCCAGAGTATACCCATAGCGCCGATAGGCGTAATGTAACGGAGTCCGGTTCCTGCGGTCGAGCGGACGGTCTCCCCGTTTTCCGCTTCCGTTTCAGACAGCAGTCCGGTATCGAGGAAAAGCGGAAGCTCCCAGTTCTTCCTGAACTCGAAGCGCGGCTCGAACGTGAACATCGCGGTCAGCTTCCCACCCGCAGGATCGCCTGCCGCATCCTCAAGAAAATAATTCTCATTTACCCCTCTGACCGAAGATGTTCCGCCAAGAAAGAACAGCTGGTCAACGGCAGGCTCGGCGCCCGGGTTGGTCATTTGAAGGTAGTTCAGCTTTCCCGCAAACGCGAACGTTACCGGCCCGAAAGGCGTGAAAAAATATTTAAGGTCTAATTTATATTTGATAAAGTCATCTTCGTTATTGTCAATGCCTGTAGAGAACTCGGTCTCCAGGTTCGCATACACGCCTTTCCGGGGCACCATGAACGAATCACGCCTGTCCCACAGCTGAATTAACTTCAGACTGCCGGAATTCCTGACAGTGTTCGAATCGTCGCCTGACACAGCTTTCTCGTAAAGGTTCTTGTGCTCGATCTGAGCCTGCACGATGGACTGCAGACTGCTCTTCCATCTATAGTTCGCGCCGGCTCCGAACCCGGTCGTTTCGGTCTGATATTCAGGATCGGAAACATCCTCCCTTTCCCAGAACGCCGACAGTGTTCCTGAAAGTTCGGGAACGAAAAGGACAGGCTCGGTGAACGCGGCAGTTACTGCCTGTTTCACGAAAGACAGATCGGTCTTCAGACTGAGTTCCTTATTCAGACCGAAAAGGTTCTTATTGCCTGCCAGTAAGCTTATATACGGTCCGACGAAACTTTCATATCCTCCCGAAGCCTGAAAATAATACGGCGGATATTCTTCGACGCTGACAAGAACATCAAGAGTATCGGCATTTCCTCCTGTATCCGAAGTGAATGATGAGACCGATCTGAATATCTTCTGGTTCCTCAGGTTGCGGAGTCCGTCCGACAGTTCGAGCACTGAGAACGGTTCACCCTCTCTCAGCTTCAGAAGTTTCCTGACGGTTCTTTCTTTAGTCTTTAGATTCCCCGCAACATATATATTTCCGGTCTCAGCCATATTTTTCACTTCAGCTGTAAATATGATGTCAGCCTTAGAACTGTCAGGAGTAAATACGGTCTTATCCTTCACCTGAGCGTAAATGTATCCCCCTGCAGCGAGCAGACCTTTTATTCTCGGAACAGCATCTTTTACAAATCCTGAATTGTACGGTTGTCCTTCGAGTTCCGAGGATATTTTCTTCACATCCGGTCCGAACTGTTCAGGTATCCCTTCGAAACTGACATTTCCGATGAACGTCCTTACACCTTCAGATATTGCCGCTTCTATCCTGACGCTGTCCCTGTTCCTGTTCAGTTTAAATCCGGTTTTGACTTTTGCGGACAGAAATCCGTTCTGAACATAGAAGGCCGTCAGGTTCCTTTCATCGTCGTCCCAGATGTCCTTCCTGAAATATTCTTTGCTTCTCCACCACCTTCTGACAACGCTGTTGAAATAATTCCCCAGCTCATTTTCATCGAAAGTATCATTACCTGTGAAGTTTATCCCTGAAACAAGCGGTCTTACACCCTCCGAGACCGTTATCAGCACTTTCTTTTTATGCCTGCCGTTCTCGGTCACAAGAGTGTCTTTCATAGTTACTTTCGCGTCACTAAACCCTTCTTCACGATACATTTTCTTTATGCCTCTTACAGCCTGCCTCATCGCTACCGATCCCCTTCTGCTTTCTTTCATAAGGTCAGTCTGTTCTGAAAGTGCTCCATCACTGAAAAATTCATTCCCGGTTATTTCGATCTCGTATTCGGGGCCTTCCATAACGGTAAGTAATATATCAGCGGTACCTTTAAGGCTGTCCTTCATTACTTCATACTTGATCTCCGAATCGGCGTACCCCTTGTTCCTGTAAAGCGTGCTTATCTTCGTAATATCGTTGTCAAGTTCGTCGGGGATAAGTCTTCCGGGTTCGCCGTAAAGAAAGCTTCTCCACCAC
>QKDR01000041.1 GCA_003252515.1 Candidatus Delongbacteria bacterium
TTCGAATTCATTCGGGAGCACAGATACTCTCAGGAAACTCGTCTCAGATTCAGGGAACGAACTTTTGGAACTGCACGCGGAACTCAAGCATATTTTCACAAGATCTCTTCCACCTGAAACTACCAGACTGATAGACAGTTTCATTGACAAAATAAAGGAATTTTCGGATACTGAAACAGATTTTATTTTCCGAAGAACTGTGGAAGAACTATTATCAGAAACTTATGGCTGCGAAAGAAAAATGTCCTTAAAAGGGAGATCGGTTATAATGACCGATTTCGAACATTTTGGAGTCATGTATAAAAGAAATGTGAATCCGAGACTTTTACTTATTAATCTATACCTTAACTTTAGAGAGGAATATAAAAAGTGGCAGAAGATACAGAAAGAGATATAACATCAGATATAATTTCACCGACAACTGATACTTCAGATCTCACAACGGAAGACAGGAAAGAATTCCTGATCGAAACTAATTTCAAGGGAGTAAGAAAACATTATTTCCTTAACCCTAAAGCAGTCCCGCTGAAAGTCGGAGAGTATATAATCGTAGAGTACGAGGAAGGCGAGGACATGGGCATTGTCAGCGGCATAACCGTAAAGCAGCTCAAACGTGAAAATATCGAGATCGCCGGTAATATAATCCGCAAAAGCAATCAGATAGATATAAGAAGGCTTGAAGAGAACCGTAGAATTGAGGACGGTATCCTCGTGAACGCGAGGAAACAGGCTCAGAAACTTGGTCTCGAAATGAAATTCATTGACATCGAATACAAGTTCGACAGAAAAAAACTGGTCTTCTACTTCACCGCTGACGGCAGGGTCGATTTCAGGGAACTCGTAAAAGTGTTCGCAGCCGAATATAAGACCAGAATCGAATTAAGGCAGATCGGAGTAAGGGATGAAGCTCAGAAGATCGGCGGGATCGGCATCTGCGGCAGGGAACTCTGCTGCTCCCAGTTCCTGACGAATTTCGTTTCGATAAATGTGTCTATGGCAAGAGACCAGAACCTGTTCGTAAAACCTGAGAAATTCTCAGGTGCGTGCGGGAAACTCCAGTGCTGTCTGAAATATGAGCACGACTTCTATCTTTCGCAGAAGAACGGAATACCTGATACGGGATCGCTCATACAGACCGACAAAGGTAAGGCGACAGTATCGCTTATAGATGTTTTTAACGGAACTGTAACTCTCGATTTTGACAGCGGGGATACTCTTATACTGAAAAAAGATGAACTCTTAAAAAAACTTTCAAAGAATTACAGAGTTATTAAGAACAGCAAAGATGATCAGAACGGCAACGGTTGTGTGAATTGTCCGAAAAGTAACTTCCTTAATTATGACGGCAATGAAGGTAAGGAAAAAATAGTACCGGCTGACAAAAAAAGGCAGAACAAATAACGGAGCAGGTATGTCGAAGAAATCGGAAGTACAAAACTATATCGGTATCAGAGGTGAAAAAGAGTACGTCAATTCCCTTTTAAGAACCGAAAGGATAATTTACGGGGAGTTCATAAACTCACTTATATACTATGAAAGTAATACGCTTCTGCCTAAAACAGGTATACTTGTCCAGGAGGACGACGAATTAACTTTTTACGGCGCGAAATCACTCCTTGAGAAAGAATTTCTTCTTAAATTTTCTTATGAAAATATTTATCTGTCGCAGAACAGCGGATTTTCCATCAGTTTTATTTATCAGGAATACGATAAAAAGAAAGACAAGTGTAAATTCAGCATTTCCTGGGAAGACTATATAACAAAGAACATCAAACCGGACTTCATCTACAGACTGACTGTCAAGATCCGTGACAGACTTCTGAAAAAAGCTGCCGCGTTCATAAAAGTGAATGACACCTCACAGAAGGCATATTATTATTATAACAGAGTGCTGAATGCAAAAATAGACGACATTACTTTTATAATTGATTTTATATCGCTGATAAAGTATGAGGCTGAAATTGAATGTGAGGGTTTCGTAGAGATCTACGATAATATTATTGAAAAGAAAATAAAATACATGACAGATATCTATCCGCAGCACAAAGAAATAATAACTAAAAGGCTGAGATTAAAGAAAGATCTTAACCTGACCAAACATGTTCCCAGACCGCGGGATATTGATATCGATAATTTAGAAGAAAAAGACATTAATCTCGAAAAACTCATTGCCGTAAAAGGCGTTCAGAAAATCCTTGATGACAGGATAAGGGAAAGCGTAGAGAAGGTTAAAGACCAGCTCTTAAGGGATTATCATGAAAAGATAGAGGAGTTCTCTAATAAACTTGAGCTGGAAAAGCAGATCTATCGCGAGATAATCAGAGATAATATTAAACTCGCAGATATCGCGGACCTCAAGGCTGAAGACTCCGATAAACTGATCGACAGGATCACGAATTTCTATTACCGATATAAGCTCCTGAATGAAAAGCTTCCGGATAATTTCACTATTGAAATGAAGAATCCCGATCATGGAAAGAATATCCTTCTTATGCTGATCGAGGGAATGAGTGAAAAATATATTAAATTAGTCGATCCGTATTTTTTCCCTTCGGAACTTGAGCTTCTAAAAGGGATACCCGACGATATAGACATAAAAATAATCTCCTATGCTCTGATGACCGATGATTATAAGGATAAACTTGCTGTTTTCAAGCAGAAACTTCAGGAGTTCAGGGATCAGAGATTCGGCAGCGTTCATGTAAAGCTTATTAAATTCGCCAACAGGAATCAGACTCCCATACATGACAGGGCCGTATTCTCTCAGGACTGGGGTTTAAGCTTTTCTAATTCGCTTTCTCAGATAGGTGCCAAACATGATATCGTTGTAAGAAGGATCCTGTCCAAAGAACGCGAGATCACTGATTTCGATGACTTCTGGTTTATCGGGAATGAAGCTAAAAGAGGCGGTAAAATACTTAAAATAAACGTTATTGATCTGTAATTTTTTCGGAGAACAAATGAAGAGTACCAAAGAGATACGCAACGATTTTATAAATTTCTTTATAGAGAAACAGCATACAAAAGTGTTGGCCGCACCGGTAATTCCCTACAGCGATCCGACTCTTCTATTCACGAACGCCGGGATGAACCAGTTCAAGGACATTTTCCTCGGAACGGGAAAACGCGATTACACCCGGGCTGTCAACAGCCAGAAATGCATAAGAGCCGGAGGTAAACACAATGACCTTGACGAAGTGGGTAAGGACGGCTACCATCATTCCTTTTTCGAAATGCTGGGCAACTGGTCATTCGGCGACTATTATAAAAAAGAGGCTATTTCCTGGGCATGGGAACTTTTAACTGATGTATGGGCGCTGGATAAATCAAAGCTGTATGCAACGGTCTACAATGATGATGACGAATCCGAAGAACTGTGGAAAACTGTAACCGATATCGATCACTCGCACATTTCAAGGCACGGTGAAAAAGATAATTTCTGGCAGATGGGCGATACAGGCCCTTGCGGGCCTTGTACGGAAATACATTACGACAGAGGAATAGATTTCTGCGACAAACAGAACAATCCCGGTCATAAGTGTGAAGCTAACGGGGATTGTCAGAGAATATTCGAGATTTGGAATTTAGTGTTCATTCAGTATGACAGGAACGATAAAGGAGAACTCACACCGCTACCTAATAAACATGTTGATACAGGTATGGGCTTCGAGAGAATATGTCAGGTTCTTCAGAAACAGGATTCGAACTATCATATCGACATATTTAGAGATATCATTACTGAGATCGAAATAATTACCGGAGTCAAGTATCAGACCGACGATAAAGGTACTCCCCACAGAGTTATAGCCGATCACGTCAGAACACTTCTGTTCGCCATCTCCGACGGAGGTATGCCTTCCAATGAAGGAAGAGGCTATGTACTCAGGAGAATACTCAGAAGGGCCGTCAGGTACGGCACAAAACTTGGTATGAACGAACCGTTCCTATACAAAATAGCTCCGACGGTAGCTGACGTGATGGGAGACGAATTCCCGGAGATAAGAAAATACCTGAAACACGCTCAGGGAATAATACAGGCTGAAGAGAAGATGTTTCTTTCCACACTAAACAAAGGAATCGAACTTTTCAACGGATTTGTTGATAATAAAAAAGCGGCTGACAGGATCATTGACGGAGAAACGATATTCAAACTTTATGACACTTTCGGATTTCCGGCAGACCTGACGGCGCAGATGGCTGAAGAGATCGGGTATAAAATGGACATGCCCGGATTTGAATCATGCATGAACAGACAGAAGGAACAGTCAAGACAGAACCAGAAATTTAAAGGTCAGCAGGACATCGAGTGGATGATCTTAAACGATATTCATACAACTTCGTTCACAGGATACGATATACTGGAAGAATGTTCAAAAATAATAAAATACAGGCTCGATAAAGAATATTTATACCTGATACCGGACGAATCTGTCTTTTATGCCGAGTCGGGAGGTCAGATCGCTGACAAGGGTACTATCGAGATCGGCGAACAGAAAATGTCTGTACTCGATGTTCAGAAAGACGGTGATTTCTTTGTGATAAAAACCGGGAAACCCGATGAAGTGAATATTTCTCCTGAAACCGTCATTAAACAATCGGTCGACAGAAATTTCAGGGATGAATGCAGAACCCATCACAGTGCTACACACCTTCTTCAGGCAGCCATAAGACAAATTTACGGTGAGCATATCGCGCAATCCGGTTCATTTGTCGGGAACAACATTATGAGATTCGATTACTCCCATTATGAGAAGATGTCGGACGAGAATATCAGAAATGTTGAAGATATTGTAAATTCATATATCAGAATGAATATTCCTGTAACGACTGAGATCATGCCTCTTGATGAAGCAAAGAAATCTGGCGTAACGGCTTTGTTCGGCGAAAA
>QKDR01000015.1 GCA_003252515.1 Candidatus Delongbacteria bacterium
CTTCAATTGTATAATTATTCGTCAGGTCAAGGTTATTATTGTCCGAAACTGTAACATAGTCATTAATCCCGTCAAATTCCAAAGCTGTACCCGGAATTTTATCTAAGTATCCACCGCTACCGGAAAGAGCGATATACCTGGTTTCGCAGTAATCTGCCGTATGTATGATGGGACAACTGAAATCAGCTTCGTATGATGGATTGAATTTGACATAAATCAGGCAGGATATTTTCCCATCTACAGGTGTAACGGATAAATTATTTGAGTAACCGGTGTCTTCTGACAGCGAGATTGTAAATTCTGAAGAGACACTTAGATTAAGATCTGATACTAAATTATTAGCTTCTATATTATAATTTTTAGCTGAAAATCTGCCTGGAACTACCTTCCCGAAATTAATCTCAGAAATTTCTACTTCTTCATAGTGATTAATATTATGGTTAGTTTCACCGATCAGCAAGTCCAGTAATCCGTCATCGTCAATATCAGTAAATACAGGTGATGAGATGTCTCCTACATCAATTCCGTTAAATGATTCTGTTACAAGAGTGAATGAGGTTGAATTCGGGGCATCTTGCTCGTAATGGTTCAAGTTTCCGGCATATTCACCGATCAGCAAATCCAGTAATCCGTTTCCGTCAAGATCGGTAAACACTGGAGAAGAACGTTCTCCTACATCAATTCCGTTAAATGTTTGTGTTACAAGTGGAAATGAGGATGAATTCGTGATTCTCTGCTCATAATGGTTAATATTCCCATCACCTTCACCGATCAGCAAGTCCAGTAATCCGTCATCGTCAATATCAGTAAATGTGGGATTGGAGAAAAATCCTACATCAATTCCGTTAAATGATTCTGTTACAAGTGTAAATGTGATTGAATTTGGGGCATCCTGCTCGTAATGATTCAAGTTCCCGGCATATTCACCGATCAACAAATCCAGTAATCCGTCTCCGTCAAGATCAGTAAATACAGGTCTTGATATTTCTCCTACATCGATTCCGTTAAAAGATTGTGTGACAAGAGTAAATGAAGTTGAATTCTGTAAAGTCTGTTCGTAATGGCATAAGTTTCCGTTATAATGACCAACCAGCAGATCCAGTAACCCGTCTCCGTCAAGATCAGTGAAGGCAGGTTTTGATGTACCGTTTGGCAGATCGATTCCGCTAAAGGATTCTGTGATAAGTTTAAAAGCAGGATTGTTTAACATCGTAAAATAAGGCAAATATTCTCTTGAAAGAATAAATTGGCCGAATTCAGAAATTCCTGAAAATTCTGCAATATTGGCGGATGCATTTACATTTGAAGCATCTTTTGTATGGAACCATACAGTTCAAGCTTCTTCCGTAAAGTTTAATCAACACGGGTTTTGTTTCATAGGCAGTTTCGATATTCTCTTCCGGGACATAACTTATGTCTGAAGCAGTACTCCCTCCCCCAAAGCTGTTTATTACCCAGTACTGTGAATCATACATCTGTTCCAACCGGGAGAATATTTGGTGATAGACTAAGTCTTGATACAACGAGGGTATCCGTCCCAGTCTTTGATGTAACATTCATAGATACTCCGGTACCGGAAAAATCATAAGTGCCTGTTGAAGATATAATTTTCAGATCGGATGTACCTGTACCGAACGGGATAGTGGAAGCAACCCAGTCTGAATCATCCATATTGTAAAGAGTACCGTCAGCTCCTCCGACAATGTCAGAAAGTGATGTGCCTGATCCCTCATTGAACTGCCAGTTATTCAAGAGGCCAGTTTCCGTTCCCGATAAGGTCAGATGCATATTTTTTCTTATCTCATCGGTCGTTCTAGAAACATTCCAGATCCTGACTTCATCTATTTTTCCGGATAATGCTTCTGATGAATGGCTGAACCTGAAGTTCCCGTCAGTAGAATACAACCCTCCCGCAGGAACGGCGGTCTTCAGAAGTTTGCCGTTCAGGTATAATTTCATCGTTGTGCCGTCATAAGTCCCGGCCACGTGGAACCATTCCCCTGTTGTCAGAATGTCGTTTACACGGAGATCGTAAAAGCTCCCGTTCGTCTTCTTAATATAAAAATGAAGCTGATTTGTTCCGCTTGTGCCGTCATATCTCAGTACGGCTGCTTCGGGATCAAGTGTAACATATCTTTGTATCTCGCCGGGATCAAGATCGTTGTGATATATCCATGCCTCGATCGTTACAGCCGTCATTAAAGTATCTATACCTGAACCTGAGATATAATCGTTTACACCGTCGAATTCAAGAGATTTGCCCGGAACCGTATCAATTGCCGACATATGCAACACTACCATCAGTAATATTGCGATTAAATAATTTAAGTTTTTCACGATCCACCTCCATTAATGCTACTAAATCTTTATTACCTCAAAACACCATGAAATATAATATATTTGAAACTCTAGAACAACAGGATCATACTCTATCAATCATAATTAAGGCTAATTTACTTTTCTCCATTCTACAAATTGCGATTTCCCACAACGTGCGGATAAACGCCTCTGTGTCGTTTATTTTTACTATATTAATGAGCGTTTTACTTCCCGAGCATGTCGTCTTTGAGATTTTCCTGAGCGGGTTCGTCGCAGAACCAGATTCCCCAGAGGGCTTTCTTGAAGTCTAGTCCTTCAATGGTGTCGTTAAGTTTACCGTTCTTATATACTTCCACGCCTTTTTCGGGGATGTATGTTATGTCGTATATGTCGTTCTCTTTGATCTCTTCCTTGAAGACGGTTATGAATCTGTCGATCTTTTTGCGGAGGGGAGATGTGTTGTTGTTCGTCGAGTTCTCGAATCCTTCTTCGACCGCGTTCTTCATTTTCTTGCTCGTGATGAGCGTAGATATTATGTGCAGTTTTATCGACATGGTCTCATCGGCGTTCATGACTTTGTTCGCGTCGGAGTTCTTCTTGATCAGATAAAGACCGCCTACGTAAAGGTCCAGAAAGAATTTCTCTCTTACGCCGGCTCCGTTGAGGATTAATTGCTGATCACCAACGGTTATCTTATCAGGTATTTTTACATCAGCGATCTCGAGAGAGAAGAGCATCGAAGAAAGTATAAGGATCAGAATAGAGAATTTCATATTATTTCCTTTATTTAAATTATTCGGCTTTTTCCTCCAGGATGTCGTTACCGTTGATTATCCTGCCGGTGTCGTTTATTACCACGATGATCATTAGGATAAACAGGATCAGCATTCCTGCCTGAAGTATCCTGAATTTGATGTTCTGAGGTATCTTCCTCCGCGTTATGCCTTCATAAAGAATGAACATGAAATGTCCTCCGTCGAGGAGCGGTATGGGAAGTATGTTCAGAAATCCGATATTTACGCTGATAAAAGCAATAAAAGCGAGATATACCCATATCCCGGCTCTGGCGCTTTCTCCGGACATCTGAGCTATCATGATAGGTCCCCCCAGGTCTCTGAGCGACGCTTCTCCCGTGATCAGCATTTTGATGGAAAGCCAGCCTATTTTGATCCAGTACCACGATGTTTTAGATCCTTCAGATAAAGATTCCAGTACCGAAGCGTTCTTTATCTCCGTATCTGAGAATATTCCTATGAGCCCGATCTCTTTCATTTCTCCTTCGACGAGTGTGCGTACGGCAATTGTTTTTACAGGGAAGATAAGTACTGAATCAGCTCTCGATACGGTCACCAGAAGCTCTTCACCGGGTCTGTTGTGTATAATTTCCGTAAGTTCCGACCAGTTTTGTACGGGTGTTCCGTTCACACCGTTGACCGTGTCGCCGATCTTTATGCCTGCGGTTTCCGCGGGAGATCCTTCAGAGAATCCCCGAACTACAGTGGAGTGGACTTCCGGGATACCGTTTATGAAAGTAATGAACGAGTAGATGAAAACCGCGAGAACAAAATTCATGATGACACCGGCAAGTATCACGAACGATTTCTGAAAGAAATTTTTAGATTCGAACTCATATGGTTCGCCTTTCTGCGACTCTTTGTCCATGCTTTCGTCGATCATGCCCGAGATCTTGACGTACCCTCCCAGCGGGATCCAGGCGATCCTGTACTCCGTTTCGCCCCACTGTTTTTTAACAAGCGCTCTGCCGAAACCTAAAGAGAATATCTCCACGCGCATTCCGGTAAGTTTGGCCGCGATATAATGTCCCAGTTCATGAATGAATACTATAATACCCAGAAGTACTATGAATGATACCAGCGTAGTCATCTTTATCCTTTCGTTATATTGAATATTTTGTCGGGGTTAAGTATGTTGTCGGGGTCGAAAGCTTTCTTTATCTTTTTCATGAAAGCTATTTCGTTCTTGCTGTACTGTATGCTCAGGAAGTTTTTCTTGGCCAGACCGATCCCGTGCTCGCCCGAAATATTGCCTCCGAGTTCGACTGCTTTCTTGAAGACTTCTTCCGAAGCCAGTCTGGCGTTGTTAAGTTCGGTCGCGTTGTTCCTGTCGAAGAGTATGTTGACGTGCAGATTTCCGTCTCCCGCGTGCCCGTACACGACGATCCTGAGAGCATATTTTTCAGCTACGCTTCGTGTAAACTCAATAAGTGTATACATTCCTGAAACTGGTACGGTTATGTCCTCGTTCAGCTTGTCGTTGGAAATTCTTTTTATAGCTGAAGAGACGGCCTTTCTGAGATCCCAGAACGCTTTTTCCTCATCTTCGCTTTCCGCCTTCCTGTATTGCTTAACTTTCATCAGGGAAAGAATGTTCTCCAGAAGTATTGATCTTTCAAGCAGGTCGGGAAGGAGATATGAATCGAGCATTATAATAAGAACAGCTTCAGTATTTTCCGGCAGATCGACTTTCGAGTACTGTACGGCGGCGTACAGGGCGTCTTTATCAATAAGTTCCATTACGGCGGGATCCACTCCGGTCGTCTTGATCTTTGCGACAGTATTTATGGCATTCAGAAGAGTTGTGTGGTAAGTGATGAAAGTCTCATGCAGCGGAGGCTTGTCAATAAGCTCGATCGCGATCTCTGTGACAATACCGAGCGTGCCCTCGGATCCGATCATTACGAAAGCGCCCGGAAAAGTGTTTTCTTCGTCATATATACCGCATTCATGAATTGTACCCGAAGCGTCAACGAACTTGAATCCTTTCACGTATCTGGCAGTTACCCCGTATTTCACGCAGTGAAGACCTCCGGCGTTCTCGGCGAAATTACCTCCGATCGTGGAAACAGCGCTCGACGACGGGTCCGGTGGGTAATACAGTCCCAGTTTTTCCGCTTCAGCTCTAAGTTTGTCGGTCACTACGCCCGGTTCGACGAAAGCGATCTTCTTGCGGCGGTCGATCCTGATGATCCTGTTCATCTCTTCAAAATTGATAACTATACCGCCTTTGATAGGTACGGCCCCTCCGCTCATTCCCGTACCGGCGCCTCTGGCTATTACCGCCAGTCCGTGCCTCGCGGCGATCTTAACGATGCCGGATACCTCTTTTTCAGTCCGAACATTGACCACAACATCCGGTGTCCCGGTAAATCTCGTCGTGTCCGATCTGAATATGTATCTTGTTTCAGGCGAGTCGTCAAAAGATCCCTCTTTCATAACCGCGGATATTTCTTCAAGAACATTTTTCAATGGCGGATTTTAATTTATTTTATCTTTTGTGACCTGAGACACAGTTTTTTCACATGATCACGTTAAATTTATTACAAGCAGTTCAATAACAGGGGGAAAAGAACGGGTCGATGACCCGTTCTTTCATTTTATGAACCATTTTACGTATTCGGGATAAAGCTCGTAAAAGAAATCTGACGATGGACGGATCCTTATATTATAACCCTGTTCTCCGGAGCCGGTCACTTTGAAACTTCCGGTATATTTAGCCACGTTATCGTCATATTTTTCAATGAATTCAAGTTCGAAACTGCTGCATTCGTTATTATCGGGGCAGTAAAAGAATTCCAGCTTTATATCTTCCCGGTTCATGTTATCAATATAAGCGTATACTTCGACGGTTATATTCTCTTTAGTATGTACGCCGTGCGATTCGATATCTGTAAAAGCTTCTTTAATTGTAATATTGTTCCATTTCTCGTGGAATTTTCTGTTCAGAGCTATGATCTCGTCGATCTTTTTAAAACTGTTCTTTTCAAGTTCGTTAAGGTTGCTGAACTCTTTTGCGTAGAACTTATTAAAATATTCTGTAAGCATTCTGTGCATGTTAAATCCCTTACCCACTGAATAAATAGAG
>QKDR01000039.1 GCA_003252515.1 Candidatus Delongbacteria bacterium
AGAATATGAACCGCCAGAGCTGTCGTTCTGCCTCCAAGTCCCTGAGGACCGATACCTAGTTTATTTATTTTTTCAAGTATTTCATTTTCGACTTTTTCCCATCTCGGATCGGGATTAGGTTCATCGAGGTTTCTTAAAAGTGATTTCTTAGCGAGCAGGGCGCTCTGCTCAAAATTACCGCCCAGCCCGACACCTACGATAATAGGCGGACACGGGCTCCCGCCCGATCTTTTTATCCTGTCGACTACGAAGTTTATAACGCCTTCTATACCATCTGCCGCTTTCATCATCTTAACTTCGCTCATATTCTCTGAACCACCTCCTTTCGGAGCGAGAGTAATCTTCATTTTATCGCCCGGGACAATGTCGGTATAGATGATCGCCGGAGTGTTGTCGGTAGTGTTTTTTCTGTCTATAACCGGATCGTTCACCATTGACTTCCTGAGGTAACCGTCCTTATAACCCTGTCTTACTCCCTCGTTTACCGCTTCGGTGAGATCTCCTCCGGTAATATGAACGTCCTGACCTATTTCAAGGAAAACGACAGCAATACCTGTATCCTGACAGATCGGCATCTTCTCCTTCGCGGCCATTTTATAATTCTCAAGAAGTATGTTCAGGACTTCGACAGCCGTTCCTGATTCCTCTTTTTCTTTCAGAGCCTCCATCCTGCGGATCACGTCTTCACCGAGATAATAATTGGCTTCGATACTGAGTTTCTTTACCGAGGAAATAATATCATCAATATGGATTTCTTTCATTGTCCCTCCGTTTTAAGCTATTCCTTCGAATTCCTTTTTTAAAAGCTCGCCAAAACACTCGGGTATATCACAGACCGCGACACCGGCATTTTTGAGAATTTTCATTTTTTCCCCAGCGGTACCTTTCGAACTGGCTATTATCGCTCCGGCATGTCCCATCCTCTTACCTTTCGGGGCTGTCTGTCCGGCTATGAAAGCCATCACAGGTTTATTGAATTCCTTTTTTATATATTCAGCAGCCTGAACCTCAAGATCACCGCCTATCTCACCTATAAGAACCACAGCCTTAGTTTTTTCGTCTTCTTTAAAAAGTTTAAGCGCGTCAATAAATGTAGTTCCGATTATCTGATCTCCGCCTATTCCGATCGCGGTCGAAATTCCGAATCCCGCCTTGACGATCTGATTTGCCGCCTCATATGTCAAAGTCCCCGATTTAGATATCAGACCCACTCTGCCTTTCGTGAAAATATTTCCCGGCATAATACCTATTTTAGCTTCTTCAGGCGTAATTATACCCGGACAGTTCGGTCCTATAAGCCTTGCACCTTTCATTTCTGCGTATTTTTTCGCTTTCAGTGCATCCAGAACTGGAATACCTTCCGTTATGCATACTATTATCTTTATCCCGGCATATGCAGCCTCGATAATGGCATCACCGCCTGAAGACGGCGGGACGAAAATAAGTGATACGTCAGCTCCCGTTTCCGTGACAGCCTCTTTTACAGTATTGAACACTTTCCTGTCGAGATGGCGTTCTCCGCCCTTTCCTGGTGTTACGCCGCCCACGATATTCGTACCGTACTCAATACACTGCTGAGCGTGATAAGTGCCTTCTTTCCCGGTAAATCCCTGCACGATAACTTTTGATCCGCTGCCTACAAGTATACTCATTTTTCACCTCCCGCAGCTAGCTGAACAGCAAGTCTTGCACCTGCCGACAGCCTGTCCGATGTAATAATATTTGGATTTCCTGCCTTTTTCAGTATTTCCAGGGCCTCCGGAGCGTTCGTACCGTCCAGCCTTACTATTATCGGGATATTTATTTCTGTACCATATATCGCCTCAAGAATACCGTTCGCTATCCTGTCGCATCTTACGATACCTCCGAATATATTAACGAAGATAACTTTGACGTTAGGATCGTTAAGTATGATCTCGAAACCTTTTGCGACAGTTTCAGCACTTGCACTGCCTCCGACATCAAGGAAATTGGCAGGTTCTCCTCCGACCAGCTTTATCACATCCATTGTGGTCATTGCAAGTCCTGCTCCGTTCACCATACACCCGACGTTACCGTCAAGTTTAACATAACTCAGCCCGTATTTACCTGCTTCAGTCTCTGCGGGTTCCTCTTCATAAAAATCTCTCATGTCAGCTACTTCATTATGTCTGAATAAAGCATTGTCGTCGAACACAATTTTTGCGTCCAGCGCGATGAACCGACCCTCTTTTGTAAGCACCAGAGGATTTATCTCGACGATACTCGCGTCCAGTCCGGTGTAAAGATCATAAAGTCCTTTAGCGAAAACATAGAGTTCTTTTATCTCGTCTTTATTAAGCCCAAGTTTGCAACCGGCTTCAAATATATGGAACTTCTTCAGTCCGATGAGCGGATCTACACAGATCTTTATTATCTTATCGGGAGTTTCAGCGGCAACTTTCTCGATCTCCATACCTCCTTCAGGTGATAACATCAATACAGGCATCTCTGCAGACCTGTCGAGCACCATTCCCAGATAAAATTCTCTGACGATATCGACACCGCTTTCGATATATATTTTCCTTACAAGCTGTCCTTCCGGACCTGTCTGAGGGGTTACAAGGTTCATCCCGAGTATAGCTTTTGCATGTTCGCTTACTTCTGTCAGGTTTCTTGCCAGTCTGACTCCGCCGCTCTTGCCTCTGCCGCCTGCGTGAATCTGTGCTTTAATCGCCCACATACCTCCGCCGATTGATTTTGCGACTTCGGACGCTTCTTCCGGATTGTCTGTCATTTCTCCCGGCGGAACGGGAATTCCGTACCTGACTAAAAGCTCTTTTGCCTGATATTCATGGATCTTCATAATTCACCTGCTTATATTTTTTATTATATAAGAGTTCCGTTATATTCGTTTACAAGCTGTTTCGCTTTTACGTGGTCAGGAATGTAATCAGGTAGTATGATCGGAGCTATCTTATTCTTTTCAATACCCAGTAATTCAACTTCCTTATTGTATGCCTTTACGTGATCAAGAGAGAGTTTGCCGGCGTCTTTAATGCCTTTAGCTCTTTCCGCTGCATGAAGACCCGCTCTTTTACCGAACACGATTATATCAAGCTGCGAGTTTCCCATCAGCCTGTTCCTCCCGTGAACGCCTCCTGTCGCTTCTCCCGCCACGTACAATCCGGGTATCTTCGATTCGCTTTTAGCGTTGATCTCGATCCCTCCATTCTGATAATGCAGTGTAGGGTAAACGAGCATCGGATATTTCCTGATGTCTATGTCGAATCTTTCGTATTGTCTGAGCATGGCAGGAAGAGCTTTTTCGATCGTACCTTCTCCGCTTATCTGTTCGATCAGAGGTGTGTCTAGCCATATTCCCTGAAGCCCGGAAGGCGTTTTAATTCCTTTTCCTTTCTCGCATTCTCTGATAAAGGCTGACGCTTCGATGTCCCTCGGTTCAAGAGGATAAACGAACAGCTCTCCGTCCTTATTTACAGGCTGAGCGCCTAGTCCTCTGATCTTTTCCGTGCACAGGAAACCCACTATCTGTTCAGGATAAACAGCACCTGTCGGGTGGTACTGTACAGAGTCCATATACAGCAGGTTCGCGCCTGCTCTGTAAGCCATAATAAGTCCGTCGGCGGTCGCTCCGTAGTGATTGGTCGTTTCGTAACCTCTTATATGCAGCCTTCCGAATCCTCCCGTAGCTATGATAACCGATTTCGCTTTCACTATTGAATACTGCTTGGTCTCAAGGTGATATATTACCGCGCCGGCCACTTCTTTTCTCTCGTTCAGTATAAGTTCTACCGCAGCAGTATACTCTAAATATTTGATCTTGTCCGTTCTGTTGTAGACTTCGTCTCTTATGACCTTGCAGATAGCCGCACCTGTATAGTCCCTCGCCGAATGCATTCTGTTCCTGCTTGTTCCGCCACCCGATTTAACCGTCATCCTGCCGTCTTTTTCCTTGTCAAACATTACTCCGAGCTCTTCAAGCCATTTTATCGACTTGGGAGCATCATTCACGAGCGCCTCCACCAGTTCTGGCTTGTTGTCAAAGTGACCTCCGCCGATCACATCAAGGTAATGGATCGCGGGTGAGTCGTCCTTTGCATCGGCGGCCTGGATCCCGCCCTGTGCCATCATAGAGTTCGCGTCTCCGAGCCTAAGTTTTGTAGCAAGAAGCACGTCCGCTCCGTTCTCTGACGCAACCAGAGCTGCCGACATTCCTGCTGATCCGGCTCCTATCACGAAAACGTCGGTCTTAAAATCGGGTTTATTAAGATCGAACTTCTTGATATCTATCCTTGAATACGATTCGAGCATATCTGCGATCTCTGTCGTCATTATCAGTTCTTTGTCCGGACCGATCCTGACCTTTCTTCTGGCGTCCGTTTTGTAATCCGGATGGTAATTGTCCAGAACTTCCTTCCTTTCCTGCTCGCTCATTCCCGCATAGATCATTTTACCTTTTTTACGGACAAGCTCAAGCCTTTCCGGTCTGGTCGCTTCAACTTTCCTTATTGATTCCATCATATATTCAGGATACATTTCTTACTCCTTAAAGTTGATCTTATTACGATATCTTGATCTCGCGACCGAAATACTTTTCGGTCAGCTCTCTTTTTTCCATGTTTATCATAGCCTTGATCTCGCCGTCGTACTTTCCGTCTTCGACTTCTTTCACTCTGTTGTCGAGCTGTTCGTTCTTCGGAGAAAGATATTTGCCGTAGAGCCTTTGAGCCAGTATCGCGACGTTGAACTGAACTATTTCAGCAGGGCATCTCAAAGCGCATAGACCGCACCTGATACAATCGAATGACAATTGTGCTGATTTGGCTATGTCGCCTTTGATTATGGCCTGAACGTAATCCATGGCCTGTATATCCTGAGGACAGGCTTTAGTACAT
>QKDR01000002.1 GCA_003252515.1 Candidatus Delongbacteria bacterium
AGTTCGGATGAAATTAAAGAGAATGACAGTTTGAATAAATTGTTCGTTACTCTTATTTACAGGTATTAGATGAACGGGAAAGAAAAGAAATATACAGAACTGATGAACAATATAAGAGCTCTTGTTGAAGGTGAAGACGATATTATATCCAAAATGTCTACCATAGCCTGCGAGATATTTCATGAATTCGACCATATGAACTGGGTCGGTTTCTACAGAAGGACAGGGGAAAGGACGCTCAAGGTGGGACCTTATCAGGGAGGGCACGGATGTCTTGTGATCGACTTTGACAGAGGAGTGTGCGGCAGGTGTGCAAGAGAACAAAAGGTTCAGATCGAGAACGATGTTACGAAGCTCCCGTACCATATCGCGTGTTCGTCCGAGACCCGTTCGGAGATAGTGCTGCCGGTCATAAAGAACGGAGAGCTCATAGCCGTCTTCGATATAGATTCACTTATTCCGGACGCCTTTGATGAAACAGATGAAAAATATTTGACCGAGATCGCCGGACTTATCTAGATAAATTTTCTAAAATAAGCGGGGCAACTGAAAAGTTGCCCCGCTTATTTTATGGATCAGGTTAAATTATCTGAAGAACCTGTATGATATTTTTTTCGCAACGTCAATATTATCGACATTGGAATAACTTAGTTTATTCCATTTGTGACCGGGGTTTAAACCTTGTGTAGATTCCGTTAAGTGATCGCCCGGGCCTTCACCCCAGATTGGCGGGATAGGTTCGTTAGGATCAAGATACCTTTTATCCTGAACCAGCACATACGGGAATTTTGAACTGTTAGTACCGGTTGCTTCGGACTGAGTATCAAGTATTATGACGCTACCGATATTATAGAAGTTCAAAGCATTATTTTGACTGGTACCTACTCGTGGACCTGCGGCGACATCCCCTTCATAAGAAAGCATGGCAGCCGTCATAAACAGAGTTTCCTCACTGTTGACGAAGAACACATTTTCTCTGGAGGTTGTAGACGAGCCCTTGCTGTCAAGGCAGGCAATAAGACTCAAATGCCCCTGAGGATCAATAGAAGTCATTTTTTCGGATAACATGTTAAGTATTTCTTCGCTCGGTGATTCTCGATCAGCATCTGTAATACCTGCACTTGATCCTTCAAGATCAGCTTTAACGCCTTTCATTTCATAAAGGTAGAAATCACCGTTAATGTGAATATTGTTGCTCTGTGTTACCACTGTGAAATCGGTATTGGATGTGCCACGTATACCGACATCGCCGTAAATTCCCTCAACAGCTACAGAAGAATATTTCGACGCATCCAATCCTTTAATAGTTGGTTTTGAAGCGTCAATGCTCTTATAGATATCAATGTATGTTTTACCTGATTCAACACGAGTCCTTATATCAATATAATCTCCGGCGCTGAATTTGTCTTTGGGAAGAAAATATACTCCATTCTCCTCACCGTACTCGACAACATCATCCCATGACCATACGACATCATCCACTTCCATAGGTTCAACAATTTCATATCCGCCTTTGATTGAAGACGCAATGCCATAAGCTGTACCACCACCGCCGCCGCCACCGCCACCGGTAGAAAAAGTATCCGAGATCGCGTCCGCCTGACTTGAGAAGTCAGTACTCTCAGCAAAGATACCGTAGCTATAGTCTGTTGTAAGATCGGTGAACTCTTTCGGAGAGTTCACGCTTGCCCCATAGCAGCTGACATTCTCGGATGCCGTGTGGAATTTACCATAGAATGTCGGTCCTTTTTTTGAAGATCCTGATTTATAATCGAATCTTATCATGTCGTTGAAGTAACACTGACCATGTCTGTAATCCCATTCGTAATAGACTCCCTTTCTGCTGTTTATACCTGTTCCGTACATCGAATGATTTAAAGCCTCTGCGTAATCAAGCCAGCCTATGTCGTTAATCGCTATATAGTTGTAGACATTGGAGATCATGATCTCGGAAAGCGTGCTGGTCTCTGAATTGTACGCATAGGAATCCAATACCCAGACAGCCTGTTTATTTTCATCTTTTCTCGGTGCTTTGTATCTCATCAAAATAATGTCCTTGCCGTCGATCGTTACAACATTTGGTTTTTCGAGGCATGAGGCATGCATCCAAATATAGTTCCCGTCAATCTTATCTTTCATTTCCGGCATGCTGCTTACGTCAAAAGATTTCAAATCAGTATCAAAGAATACATTCTCAGCTTTTGAGGATAATTCCGTGACAGTATATTCGACGTTCCACAACTTCCTGACGCTGTCAGGAAGATTGATCCACCAGTTTATATTGTAATTTGAAGCACTTTCCGACGCCCAGTATGTTTTAATTGCTTCAGAATTTTTTGATGCAGTGTTCGTAGTATAATTAGCTATACTAAAAAAACCGACCGCAACTATTGACAGTATCAAAACTGTCATGATCGCAAATATTAAACTGAATCCTTTTTTCATTTTAAACCTCCGTTTTTAAGGTGAAGTAGGTACAATGTAATTGTCCGGGTCAGTTCTGCAGTAATAAGTATTTCTGATGTTATTCCTTGTAATTTCAGCGCCTCCTTTGATCGTCATGCTGATATTTATCGTTGCGGAGTGGTATTTTGAGGCGTTCTCAGTACTGAAACTTCCATTGATCTCATAATTTGACGGTACAGGAAGCACTATCTCTTTATCATTCCTGAAAATTCTGGAGTTTTTGAATCTCCAAACGTTATTGGTCAGGTCTACGTTCTTTATAGTCAACGATGTTGAGTCTGCCGATTCCATGAGAGCTCCGGCTTTTACATCTTTTGATACCATATTCATCACTGTGAGAATATTAGAGACTATGAAAGACTGTTTTGTATATTCGTTTGTAACCTTTTGAGCCCCGGAGATCGCAAATATTGTACCCAGTCCTACAATTGACGCTATAAGCGATGTGATCAGTATTTCCAGTAATGTAAATCCCTTTTTCATAATTTACTCCTGTATTGAGGATAACATTTCCCCCTCTAAGATTCGTTTACCGTCCAAAGTAACAGCAGCATATACATGCTTCAAAGTGCCAGCGTCATAAGTAACGATGTCTCCTAAATCTTTAAGTGTCACCTTGTAGTTTGTAAGGCCTGCGGAGGAAGCTGGTAGCGAATAAATTCTTTTGTAAGATTCATTGATCCAATTTTCTACTTCAATCGGAATACTTCTTCTCTGAACCTCTTCAAACTCCTGATTCATGATAAAGCTGGCATTGACTTTATGGGTGTTGTTAATGATAATTACTTGGGTATATACGAAACTCATTAACATGCCTGTTATTGCCAGACTAAGAATTATTGCTGTAACCAAAATCTCTACAAGTGTGAACCCCTTAACATTTCTTGGCATATTTCCCTCCATCTTACTCATTGAACTTTTTCGGGTTCTTAAGAAATTTTCTTTTAGATTACGGATATCAAACAAATGGTCTAATCCGTTAAAACACCTATTGATTATCCAGTTGTTCATCCTGTACTACCTTTTTTTAATATTTTTCCGGTTTCACTTTGATCGGATACCATCAAAGCACAAAATAAATTTCTACTTTTTCTTTACAATCTGCAGTTACACCTCCTATTTTAATTATTCTCTGATCAGAATTTCCGCAGTATATACCCATTAACAATATAGTGAAAGTTATCTGCAAAGTCAAGAAATTATTTCTAATAGCGGTGTTATTAATATTTTAGCATTTGACTTATTTGACCGTAGCTATTATATTTACAATATATAAACGCATAACTATATGGTGTAATTATAATTAAAGAAGCGGAGCAGAAAATGAAGAGAAATGTGATGAGTATTTTAATACTGTTGGTCGCGATCTCAACTTCATTGTTCGGTCAAGAAAAAGGCTCGGGTGTTTCCGACGATTATGCTTGGCTTGATTCTGATGAGGTGAACGGCCCTGTTTACGGTTGGTTTGAGATCTCTTTGATCGGTACGGAACTTACTATGATCGATGATGAGGAGAGCTCCCCGTTCATTAATATGGGCATGTCTTTTGAGTATTACGGAGCCAGCTACGATACTGTTAAAGTATTTCCGAATGGTTATCTGAGTTTTACTGACAATCTCGAATCATTTGATATCGAGAGTATTCCAAATGTTTCCCGTCCGAACGGCATAATAGCGCCTTTCAGGAACGATCTTGATCCCGGTTCGCAGGGCGCGGTTTACTATTATTACGACAGTTCGAACAGCAGATTTATTGTACAGTACGAGAATGTTCCCGTGTACGGTGAGAGCGCGGGAAATACTTTTCAGGTGATTCTGGATGCTTCAGGTGAAATTTTGTTCCAGTATAAATCTATGAACGGAACTCTCAATGCCTGTGTCATAGGGGTCGAGAATCAGGACGGAACCAAAGGCCTTCAGGTCGTTTACTGCAGTACATATGTGAAAGATTCTCTTTCCGTTCAGATTTCTCCGACTGCGGAATCTAACGACGGCACTTTCGTTTTGACGCCGGATTCGCTTGCCTACGGAAATGTGACTTTAGGAGACACCAGTATCAAATCCTTTACCATATCCAACACTCACGAATCTGAAACTATGGCCGGCACAATAACGACGATTTCAGGATATACTGTGACCGAATCATTGACAAAAGAGAAAGGTGGTTCGGCCAAAAATTTCCTGGAATATACTATAGGTCCCAATTCAAGCATCAATTATGATCTTGAGTTCGTACCGTCAGCCGTAGAGGATTATAGCGGTTCTATTTTGATCACGTCGTCCGATACTTCACACCCGCAGGATTCAGTTCATGTTTCCGGAGCAGGTGTTATTCCTGATATAAGCGTTTCGCAGACAGATACTCTCAGAGCTCAGGTTAACCAAGGGTCGACCGTCAATAAGAATTTCTCTGTTTTAAACGGAGATGACGGCGAGTTACATTATAATATAAGCTGTAACTTCCTGAGTTCCGATATTTATAAAGGTGAAGGCGGTCCCGATGTCTTCGGGTATTTCTGGAAGGACAGCGATGATCCGACCGGGCCTGTTTATACATGGTATGATATCTCAGGACTGGGAACTCCGCTGTCTATGCTTGATCAGCAGCTTTACTATGTTAATTTCGGATTCGACTTTGATTTTTACGGAAATACTTATTCGGGAGCGAACATAAGTTCCAACGGATATCTTACTTTCGGATCATACAATATGGATTACGCAACGTCTTTACCGGATGCCGAACTACCGAATGATATAATATGTCCGTACTGGACGGATCTCGATCCGTCGGTTCAGGGTATGATCTATTATTATTTCGATTCCGCGAACCAAAGATTCATCGTGCAGTACGACAATATCGCACATTATGGCACGACCAGCAATAATACTTTTCAGGTTATCTTATATGCCGACAACGTTATTGAGTTCCAGTATAAATATGCGACTGATTCACGTTATACAGTTGGAATCGAGAATTCTGCGGGAACAGTCGCGACCCTTATAGCGTTTGATCCCGTCACGACAACATATTTAAAGAATTCTTTTGCGGTCAGATTCAGACCGGTACCCCAGTGGTTGTCCATAGATCCGGCTCAGGGAGACGTTCTGCCGTACGAATCCGATGTCATTTCGACCGTATTCGATTCACAGGGACTAATGCTCGGTGATCATTACGCGACAATAAATATAAATTCAAACGATCCTGATACTCCTTCAATCGCGGTTCCGGTGAAATTTACGGTATATGAACTTACTTCGCCCGTCAATTTTACAGCCTCCGCAGCCGGTTCCGTTCTGACCCTCGACTGGGACGACGTTCCTTACGCGACGGGTTATAAAATCTATTCTTCGGACGATCCTTACGGGAGTTTCACGGAAGATACCGGCGGAGTTTTCACGGGATCTTCATGGAGTGTTTCGATTACTGCATCGAAAAAATTTTATAAAGTGGCCGCCGCGGACGCAAAATAGACATTCCGCAGCAGATCATGAAGGGAGCAGCGTGCTCCCTTTTTTTATTAAAAATTATAAAAATTTCACTTGACAATTGTTGAGTAACTCAATAAATTACAATGTGAATAATTTAGAGGGTAAATGAACGACAAACAGAATATACTGATCTCGGAAGCGCTGAACTCGATCAAGGGAAAATGTCATCTTAAAGACAGATATATAGCGGAAAATCTTGGACTTTCCTGTTCGGAACTTAACTGTGTCAAGCAATATCTGACTACAGATCACATTTCCGTAAAAGACCTGGCGGAAAAGCTTAATATCACATCCGGCGGAGTTACCAGGATCGTAGCCCAGCTGGAAGAGAAGGAAATTCTGAGAAGGGATATGGATCCCGGGGACAGAAGGGGTATTATTGTTTCTCTGACAAAAAAAGGGAATGATATAACAAAAAATCTCGGAAAAGTAACTTATGAATATTATGAAAAGATCTTCAACGGACTTGGACCTGAAGATAAGGGAAAGATCATTGAAGGACTGATGATACTCAATGAAATATGGAATAAGAACAGTTCCGTTCTGGGGGCGGATATCAGAAATTCCGGTAATTTTAACTGCTGAAATAAATATTTGGAATAATCATGAACAAAGTGTATATTAAAATTATAAAACAAAAAATAAGGCGGTTTTGATGGATAAGACCATAAGAATACTGTTTTCTACAGCTGTTCTGACTTTATTCTTTTTTATCTGGACGGGTACAAAAGAACCCGGCAATCTGATAATTTTCGCTTCTTTTGCCTTAATTGTCAGCATAATCTACAGAAATTATCTGAGAAGTCCGATAATACATCCTAAGAAACTCGCCTATTCATTATATTATATACTGTTCCTTTTCGTCGAGATCATAAAAGCCAATATTGATGTGGCTCTGAGAGTAATAAAGCCCGTTATCCCGATCAATCCCGGTATAGTGAAAGTAAAGACGAAGCTGAAATCCCCTATGGGAAGGCTGCTGCTTACAAACTCGATTACACTGACGCCGGGCACTCTGACAGTAGATATAGACGGAGACACCCTTTACATACACTGGATAGACGTAAAAGATAAAGAAGAGTCGGGCGCGACCGAAAGGATCGTATCGAACTTTGAAAAATACCTGGAGGTGATCTTTGGATAAACTGCCTCAAATAATACTGCAGATATCGACTTATTTTGTCTCGGCAGGGATAATACTGACCGCGTTAAGGCTTATAAAAGGGCCTACCATGGCCGACAGAGTGGTCGCGCTGGACGCGTTTACCGTGATATCGATATCGCTGATAGTTCTGATAGCCTGCATAGCCGGAAGAGTGATATTCCTTGATGTAGGTGTGGTCTACGCGATACTGAGCTTCATAGGAGTTGTTGCCGTGGCAAGACATATTGAAGGAGGACTTTAATGGAATGGAATACACTACTGGGGTCGATACTGACGTTGTCCGGCTCGATATTTCTTTTCCTGGGTGCTCTTGGTGTTTTCAGGATGCCGGACCTGTATAACAGGATGCAGGCGGGAACCAAAGCAACGACCCTTGGAACAATGCTTACACTTCTTGGTATCGGAATATGCCATACCGAATGGCTCGGTCAGATCATAATACTTATAATGTTCATAGCGCTTACGAACCCTATATCTTCTCATGCCCTTGCAAGAGCGGCCCACTTCAAAGGTATCCCGCTGACGGCGAAGAGCGTTACCGACAAGCTTAAGGAAGAAGAAAGCAAAGAGGAGGTCCGTTAGATGGAACTGCAACAGGGAATATTCATACTGATGGGCGTTGCGATGATAGTGTCGTCTATCGTAGCGATGTACGTTAAAGACCTTGTATCATCGGTGATAGCGGTCGGTGTGGTCAGCCTTTTCGCAAGCATCCTCTATCTTATACTCCAGGCGCCTGATGTGGCGATGACCGAAGCCGCGATCGGTGCGGGGCTCTCCACGCTCATCTTTCTGTACGCGCTGAAGAGAACGAGAGACACGGAGGAAGAAAATGATTAAAAGACTTTTTTCATTCGTTCTGCTGACAGGACTGGGCTTTGTTTTCTATTACGCGCTGACAAATATCACGGCATCGCGGGAGCTGACCGGAGTTTCAGCGGAATACGCTGAACGCGGAGCTGCCGAACTCGGTGCGGCTAATCTGGTGACGGCGATAGTAGTTACCTACAGAGGCCTGGATACGCTTGGTGAGGTGTCCGTGCTCTTTCTGGCCGCTACGGGGATCGCTGTTCTTCTCAGGAGAAAAAAGGGTTATGTTCAGGCCCGGTCCGAAGATAAAAGAGGATCAAGCGAGATCCTGAAAACCGGAACTGATTTCCTGGTGCCGATAATTGTCATGTTCGGTGTTTATATATTTATGAACGGGCATCTTACACCCGGCGGCGGTTTTCAGGGCGGAGCGGTCGTAGCTTCAGCTGTAATGCTGCAGTTCCTTTCAAATCCTTCATACAGGCTTAACCATACGGTTTTCGGATTCATCGAATCAATGTCCGGATTTTTTTATGTGTCGATCGGTATCCTGGGAATCGTTCTTGCGGGAGGATTTCTTGACAACAGGATCCTGCCCCTCGGGAATTTCGGCAGTATTTTAAGCGCGGGCGCAATTCCCGTTATTTATACGCTGATAGGACTAAAAGTAGGAACCGAGCTTGCAGGAATACTCGACAATATGAGGAGGGATGCATAATGAATATAATCTTCCTGATCGGGTTCGCTCTCATGATCACAGGTTTCTGGGGGATGCTGACCCAGAAGAACATGATAAAGATAATTCTGGGTCTTGCGATAGTAGAAACCGGGGTTCAGCTTATTATGGTCGCTTTCGGTTTTATTGAGGGAAGGACGGCGCCGATACTTGATTCCGCCGTACCTGTAAAAAAAGCCGTTGAAATGATCGTTGATCCGGTACCTCAGGCGCTAGTTCTGACAGCAATAGTCATAGGAGTTGCAGTTAACGCCCTCGCTCTCACTTTTATAATTAAGATGTATCAGAAAAAGAAGTCTTTAAATATAACCGAATACAGGGACCTGAAATGGTAAATCCAATTTATATTATCGCCGTACTTCTGGGGATCGGCTTTATACTTCCTCTTACTGAAAAGAAATTGTCAAAGCTGGGACCCTGGGTGTTTTACGCAGGTATGATATTTACGGCTCTTGTCAGTTATCAGTGGTTCAGGTTTTTTATCGTGTCGGGAGGAGAAACTTACCATATTTTTACGGCGGGTGTAAAACCGCCGCTTTCAATAAACCTGCAGATCGGATTATTCGAATCAGTGCTGCTTTTCGTTACGAACTTAACGGGATTGGCAGGAGCTGTCTATATGACTAAGCAGATATCCGAGACAGGTGTACGGGCTATGGTTCTTCTGCTTCTTCTCCTTCTGGGTCTTAACGGTCTGATACTGACAAGAGATATCTTCAACCTTTTTGTATTTATGGAAATTACTGCGATATCGACATATTCTCTCATAGGAATGGATGTTAAAAGCAGATCTCTTTCGGCAGGATTCAAATATATGACAGCGGGCGGACTCGCTTCAGCTTTCCTGCTTCTGGGCATTATCATAGTCTATTCGCTTACCGGAACGCTCAATCTTGACGGGATGATCCGGTCCGCAGAAGGAATAAAGAACGTGAAACTTCTTTCGATCGGTTCAATGATGATCCTGTTCTCGTTCATTATAGAGGCAAAGCAGTTCCCTGCCAACGGCTGGGCGCTTGATGTTTACGAAGGCACAAAACCCGGAGTAGCGGGACTTATTTCAGGAATAGGTACGACTGCTGTGTTTTTCGGGTTTTATAAAATAATGCCGCTTTTCACGAATGAGACACTGAAAATTGTCATGTGGGCAGGTCTGATCACTTTTTTCTTTTCAAATCTTATGGGTATGAAACAGGAAAACGTAAAAAGAATGCTCGGTTATTCTTCCGTCGCGCAGACAGGGCTTGTAATATCTGTTTCGGCATGGAGCTTTATGCTCGGGAACGACAAGCTTATTTTTCCGATGATCGTACTGCCTCTTCTTTTTAACCATTTCTTTACTAAAACAGGTCTTTTCTGGATAGCCGGTCTGGTGAAAAAAGACACGACCGGACTATGGGGGAGTATAACAGAAAATAAAATTCTCCACGGTATTTTCATCATCCTGATACTAGCACTTTCCGGATTTCCTCCGTTCCCGGGATTCTGGGGAAAATGGAATCTCGTTCTTGCGATGTCGCTTGACTCAAACTTCTTCTATATCTGGGTACTTCTTGCAGGTTCTCTTTTCGAGGCGGCGTATCTTCTCAAATGGGCGGGGATTACTTTAAAGAAAGATAAATCAAAAGATATACTGGAATACAATTCATACAAAATGCTGGCCCTGCAGATAGTTGTACTTATCTTTTTCGCGGTAACTGTTTATTATTTCATGACAGGGAACTTTGATCATACGAACGGCGGTCTGCATTTTTACCTGCCTTTCGCATTAGGGACGGGGCTTTTATTACTTCCTTTTATACCGGAAAAATTAAAAGGCATGATATCAATGTCGGTGATAGCGGTTTATGCCTTTTATTTCCTCCCGGACCAGAACGGTATCGGCCGGTTCTTTAACGCGATGTTCCTTTCAGGAGGTTTCTTTCTGACATTCGCCACTCTTAACAGAAAAGACAGGAGCCGTTCTTTTTATCCGCTGCTGATGCTTATGCTGGGTTCGCTTATAGCTTTAGTAAATTCTGACAATATTCTTCATTTCTTTTTCTCATGGGAGATCATGACGCTTTCATCTTATTTTTTGATTCACAGAGGAAAAGGATCGGCTGAAGAATCTTTCAGGTATGTGATGTTCTCACTGGCGGGAGCATTCCTGATGCTTTTGGGGTTCGCATATTCTTTCCCGAACCTGAACGGACAGATGAGTTTCGGTATTTTCGCTGTTCCCGGCCAATTTACGTCATTGTCTTTCATTCTGATATCAATCGGTTTTCTGGTCAAAAGCGCGGCTCTCGGTCTGCATCTGTGGATAGCCGGTTCGTACGCTAAAGCCGAAGACGATACGAGCGCTTTTCTTTCCGCGCTTCTCTCAAAAGCAGGCATATTCGGTTTCGTAATGCTGCTTCTGGCAATGGGCGCACCGTCGGCCGGTAAGTTCGATCTTGCCTATATTTTAAGCTGGATCGGCGCGCTTACCGCACTGATAGGTACGATGATGGCGATATATGAAGAGGACGCTAAAAGACTGCTTGCATATTCAAGTATGGGGCAGGTCGGTTATATTATTCTCGGCCTCGCGATCATGTCAGGTCTCGGATGGACGGCCGCACTATTCCAGATGGTAAATCATTTTCTAATTAAAGGGATCCTCTTCCTTGCGATAGCGGGAGTGATATACAGGACAGGTACTTCCGAAATGTATAAAATGGGCGGACTGATAAAGAAGATGCCGTGGTCGTTTACCGCGGTAATGTTCGGTATAATCGCGATATCAGGAGTCCCTCCTCTGACAGGGTTCGGAGCAAAGTGGCTGATGTACGAAGCTCTCATAGAAAAGGGCTGGTACCTTCAGACCGGAATGGCGTTCTTTGCGAGCACGGTCGCTTTCCTGTACTGTTTCAGGCTTATACATGCGATCTTCCTCGGACAGCCTAAAACTGAATTCAGGAATGTGAAAGAAGCTCCGGCATGGTTCCTGATACCTCAATACGTATTCATAATGGCGATCTTCTTTTTCTCCATCTTTCCCAGGGTGCTGATCGACAGGATCTCCGCTGCAGTAGAACCGTTCTTCGGCAAAAGCCTGACCTGGGACGGTAATACCGTCATCAGCTCGCTCGGATACTGGAACGCGACTGCCGTAATGACCATAGTAGGCGTGGTATTCGTAGTACTGGCAATAGGTCTTTTCATTAAACTTCCAAAAGTTCAGAAGGTCAAACAGTTCAATATCGTATTCGCTGCGGAAAGACCCGAAACACCTGAACTTACGCACTTTGCCTACGAGTTCTTCAGACCCTACAGAAGAGCAATGGGATGGATGGTCAGGCCTTACGCTACGAGGTTCTGGAGATCTGTAACTGAGTCGGCATATACTGTTTCCGACGCGCTCAGGAAAATATACACCGGGAACGGACAGACCTATATCTTTCACATCCTTCTCGTACTCGTAATTCTTTTCTATATATCTACCGGAGTCAAATAATGGAAAATTTCTGGACAACACTGCTTTATGCGTTTATTTCGATGTTCATTATATTCAATTACGGTATGGTACTTGGCGGAGTGGTTTATAAGATCATAGCGAGAGTACACGGAAGATTCGGACCTCCCGTCTGGCAGCCGTATATCAATCTGGTGAAAGTCATGGGTGTAAGAACGGCCATTTCTCACGGGATAATGTTCTGGCTCGGACCTGTATTCAGATTCACCGGAGGCATAGGGCTGTTCCTGTTCATGCCCGTTCTGTTCGGAGTGCCGTGGATGCAGAACTTCAGTTTCTCAGGCGATCTTCTGCTTGTAATATACTTCATATTCTTCGGGCAGCTCGGAATGGCTCTCGGCGCGGCTGAATCCGGACACCCCTACTCACCCATGGGTATCATGAGGGGACTGTCGCAGGTAACAGCGTCCGAAGTGCCTTTTGCTCTTGCGGTTATAGCCCTCGCGGCTCAGCACGGCACGCTCTCGATCACCGAGATCGTGGCGGCGCAGCAGGGCGGGATAGCCAACTGGAATATTGTGACAAATCCTGTTGCGACCCTGGCGGGTATGATGGCTTTTCTGGGAATGATGATGCACGCTCCTTTCAACCTGCATATCGCGCCGCAGGAAATTCCGATCGGTCCGCCGACGGAGTATCAGTCGAACTTTCTCAGTTATATGCAGGCGAACAGGGCTTTCTTCGCTTCCGCGAAGCTGATACTTTTCATGAACCTGTTCTTCGGCGGAGCGACAAATATCCCCGTGCTGGTCGGTAAGACGTTCAGCCTCTACATGATAACGGTCTTCATCGGGGTCGTTAACCCCAGATTCACGCTGGAGAATTCTATAAGATGGTTCATCAGGATACCGACCGTAACAGGCATTATCGCAGTACTTATCTATACATTCTAACTTCATAACCGGAGATTATAAATGACGATGATCGGCGAAGAAAATAAAAATGAAAAAAAGAATTTCGATACTGAATTATTCTGCGATGCCGTTCCGAAAGAGGTTCCGAGAATAAACGGTATAATCCAGAAGTTCTATGACTGGGCTCAGGCTAATTCGCTGTGGATACTGGCATTCGGCACCGGGTGCGGTTCTATTGAGATGAGACCGCTTTATACCGCGCGATACGATATATCAAGGTTCGGTATGGCTCCCCGACCGACTCCAAGACAATCGAACCTGTTCATTATAAGCGGATACGCTTCGGTGAAGACCCTGAAAAGGATCGTGAGAAGTTACGAGCAGATGCAGAACCCGAAATTCGTGATGGGACTGGGAAGCTGCACCGTAAACGGCGGGATGTACTGGGACAGCTATAATACTATCAACAGGCTCGATCACTATATTCCTGTTGATACTTACGTTGCGGGATGTATGCCGAGGCCGGAAGCTCTGATAGCCGGATTTGAAGATCTGAAGAAAAGAATTAAAGAGGGAAGGGCCGAAGGAGCCAACGAATACGCGAAGAATTTTGAATGGTATAAGGCCAATCAGAAAAAAGTGATAAAAGACTGGGATATGCCCGATTATAACTGGTAGAGGTCGTAATGGAAGAAATGATAGAAAGAATAAAACTGAAGTTCAACGCAAAGGACATAAACAGGCAGAAAGCCACTCTCGTTTTCTTTTCCGTCGAGAAAAAGGACCTTGAAGCCTGCGTACTTTATATGAAGGAATTCGAGGGTTATTCGAACCTGACGATGATCAGCGCCACGGACTGGATCGAGACCGGCACTTTTGGGCTTACCTACCACCTTCACAACTATAAGAACAGAACTGACGTAGGTATAAAAACCTACATTGACAGAAAGAATCCGTCTATGGTGAGCATCAATACTCTCTGGGCGGGAGCGAGAGTTTTCGAAAGGGAACTAAAAGAAATGTTCGGGATCGATTTCCCGGGATGCCCGAGAGTCGATGATCCGTTCGCGCTCGAGGGATGGGACAATCTGCCTCCTATGAGAAAGGATTTCGACACTGTGAAGTATTCTGAAGAGACTTATTTCCCGCGTCCGGGAAGATCAACAAAAGACAATGTCACTCAGATGGAAGAGAAACTCTATGCCGTTGAGGCTGAAGTGAAGAAAGGAATCGCAAAAACCGTAAGAAAAAATAAATAAGCGGATATTATGAAAGCTATCTGGAATGAAACCAAGGAATACGATCTCACATCGGGAAAGTACGTAAAGATATGGCAGGGACCGCAGCATCCCGGAGTGACCGGGAACATGTCTCTGGAGCTTCTTCTTGAAGGCGACGAGATCAAATGGCTCAAGACCCATGTCGGATATCTGCACAGAGGGTTCGAGAAGCTGATGGAAAGAAGGAAATTCATCAACTGTTTCCCGATCGTCTGCAGGATATGTGTGCCGGAGCCCGATACTAACGAATACCTGTTCGCTGCCGCGACAGAAGAACTCGCGGGTATAGAGATTCCCGAGAGAGCTAAATGGATCAGAGCGCTGAACCTTGAAATGGCAAGGCTGGGGGCGACGATCATGGGACTCGGAGGCCAGTCGGGATCGTTCGGACTGGGAACGATAGGTCAGTGGGCTGTCGCGCACAGGGATTTCCTGCTTGATTCGTTCGAGGAACTCACCGGCGGAAGGATATATCATATGTACATAATTCCCGGCGGAGTAAGGTACGATCTTCCGGAAGGGTTCGAAGGCAGGCTCGAAAAAACCCTGGTCAAGATAGAGAAGCTCATTTCGGATATTGATAAGGTGCTGTTCAATAACGCGGTGTTCAAATCAAGAGCGAAAGGCCTGGGGATCATACCGAAAGACTGGATCGAACCGTTCGGAATAACGGGATCTACAGCCAGAGGTTCGGGCGTCAACTATGACGTGAGGAAAGATCATCCGTACCTTATATACGATCAGCTTGATTTTGAGCCGAATGTCGGAACTGACGGCGATGTTTACGCCAGGACCGAGGTCAGAAGGGAGGAAGCGCTTCTTTCGATCCGCCTGATAAGACAGATACTTGCCCGAATGCCTAAGGTCGGCCCGGTAAGAACGCGCATACCCGATATCATGCACTGGAAGATACCGGCCGGAGAAACTTATGTGAAAGCTGAGTCGGGAAGAGGCGAATACGGATACTATATGGTCACCGACGGGACCGAATATCCGAGAAGGGTACATGTGAAAGGCGCGAGCTATACACATGCTATGGCTCTTCTTGAAAAACTCGCCGAGGGAGTAACGAACGCCGATATCTTCGGGCTGATGGTATCCCTGCAAACTTGTCCACCTGAAATAGAGAGGTAATAATGAGCTTGAAAGATGTAATATCCCCGTTCAACGCATGGAAAAGGGCTTTTGAAAAGCCGGATACAATCGTAAAACCGATGTCCGACAGGGAAGGAGCGCCGAACTACAGGGGATTTCATATTAATGATATAGAAAAATGTATCGGCTGCGGTTCCTGCGAGGAGATATGCCAGAACGCGGCGATAGACCTGGTGGAAGTAGCTTCATGTCAGGCTAAACCGGGTGACAGCGGACTGCGTCCTCTGATCGATTACGGCCGCTGCTGCTGGTGCGCTCTCTGCGTGGACATCTGCCCGACCGGTTCATTAGGCATGTCGAACGATTATACATGGATATCCGAGGATCCGGAAGATTACAGGTTCGTTCCCGGCGTCGACGACAAGAAATGGAACGGAGCGGATAAAGGCTACAGAAGGCAGGAAGAGGCGTGGCTGGTAGAACCTGAGAGGGAGCACATGCCGGAGAAAACCCCCGAAGACCGTAAAAATGATTTCGACGAATATGCTATGGGTTTTTCAGATGAGCAGGCTGAGGCTGAAGCCGGAAGGTGTCTGGAATGCGGGATATGTATCCAGGCATGCCCTACGCACATGGACGTACCGAAGTATATTTCGGAGATCAAAAACAAAGACCTTGACGAGGGACTGCGCATAATGTTCGAGACCAATCCCATGCTTGAAGCTTGCGGCAGGATCTGTACGGCTAAATGCGAGGATGTCTGCGCGGTCGGACACAGCGGAAAACCGATAGCGATCAGGTCTCTGAAAAGATATATCGGCGATAAAACTTACAGGAAGAAAGATGAGATCATGGACCTTGAACCAGTCGAACAGACAGGTAAAAAAGTCGGGATCATAGGAGGAGGGCCCGCCGGACTGACGGCGGCTTTCTACCTGAGAAGGTTGGGACATTCGGTCACTATTTACGAACAGCACGACAAGCTCGGCGGAATGCTCAAATGGGGTATCCCGGACTACAGGCTCCCGGCGGATGTCCTTCAGCGCGAGATAGATTTCATTCTGAGGCAGAACGTCGAGGTGAAATATAATACGAAGATCGGTAAAGATATTTCTTTCGAACAGCTTCATAAAGACAACGACGCCGTTTTCATCGGGGTCGGAGCTCAGATCGGCAGCGATATGCCTATAACCGGAATGGATACCGAAGGGGTTTATTCAGGCGTCGAGTTCCTGGAGAAAGTCGCTAAAGGCGAAAGACCCTATGTAGGTAAGGAAGCGGTCATCGTCGGCGGAGGAAATACGGCGATGGACGCTACAAGATCGTCGATCAGGCTCGGCGCGGAAGTCAAGGTCGTTTACAGGAGATCCGAGAAAGAAATGCCGGCGAACAGGGAAGAGATCAGGGAAGCAAAAGAGGAAGGTGCGGAACTGATGATCCTGACAACTCCTTCAAAAATCGAAAAACTGCCTTCGGGAAGGCTTAAGATCGAATGCCTGAAGATGGAGCTTGGAGAACCTGACAGCAGCGGCAGAAGAAGACCGGTACCGAAAGAAGGATCGGAATTCTATATAGAAGCTGACGTATGCATCATGGCAGTCGGTCAGAAAGTGGAACCTGAATTTTCTGAAACTATCGGTCTGAAAGTGACCAAATGGGGAACTTTCGAGGTACATTCCGACACACTGAAATCGGATGAAAAAGTCTATGCCGGCGGAGACTGCCAGACAGGCCCGGACGATGCGATCAGAGCCGTAGCCGCAGGTAAAAAAGCTGCGTATTTTATTGATAAACAGTTTAAAGGATAATAACGGTATTTTAGAATGCTGAATATTAATTTACGGAATTTCTTATTTGACAACTGAAGAATAATTTATTAAATATACAACTTCTCCTTAATCACTGAAGCTAAATTATTTAAAATTATATATAAATGATCAAGTGTTGAAAGTGTGTGTTCAAATGCATAAATTTGCATAACCTGCATTTCGCGGATATTTGTGACAATACTGAATATTTTAATTTTTCTGTGCACTCATGAATGGGTAAATTAAGTCTTAAAAAATTACCATACCTTACAAAATACCAAGAAAAATACTAATATAAACACCGGAACAGAAATTCGGATAAATTCAATGAGAATAAAGCTGTTTAACAAAAATATCACATTGAATTAACTGTTTAAAACATATGTCCTGTGGCTGTTTTACAGAAAATGCAGCAAATTATAAAGCTTTGAAATAGCCCGACATCCTAAAGAGTAATAAAGTGCTTGACTTAAAACTAAAATAGAATGATATTTATCATCGTAACAAAAATACGTTAACAAGGAAAAGCGGCATTATTGTAAATTGACATATTGATAATTTGCTAAAATTATCTTGTCTCACATCATTAAACTAGCACTTTAATAAACAGAAGAGACAGGAGAAGAAGCGAGTGTTCCGTATAATGATGTATGGGGCACCGCCTCTTTATATCTTTTCTGTTGGGCTGTGCTAGGCCTTATGATGTGGATATAACAGAGTGTCGGTGCCTGTATTTTTTATAGATATAAGGCATCAGACTCAATCAAAGGAGGTGGTGTCTTTATGAATGTACAATAGCGAGAAGAAAGTTTGTAAACGACTAAAAAAACCAATAGAGGATAAAATGAAGAAAAATAAAATGATCGCTACTGTTATACTTGTGTTTGCTTTATTTACCGCAGTATTTGCCATGTCTGGCAGTAGTAATAATGACCCTGCGAAAGATTCACAGCAAGTAAAACAAGATGAGCAAAATGTTCAGATTGAACAACTGGAACAACCTGATCAAGCCAAGTCAAATGAGACTATTAAAGATCAATCTGGAGTTGAGACAGAAAAAATCAAAGAACAAATTAATGCTTTACACCAAAGTAATGCAAAGTTGAATTTGGAAAGCATCATGAATAAAATTAGTAAGAATGAAAAATTAGAGGCAGAAGAAGTAGCTGAATTAGGTCGTCCAAATTTTAGAGGAAAACTCGAGGAGTCTCTAATTTTTATTGATCTAGTATTAAGTTATGAGT
>QKDR01000006.1 GCA_003252515.1 Candidatus Delongbacteria bacterium
AGCGATATCAAAAGCTGTAAAAGACGGTTTTGCCGAGGCTGTGCTTATCGGAAACAAGTCTAAGATCGAACAGAGAGCTAAAGAGGAGGGAATAGATCCTTCCATTTTCACAATAATTCACTGCGACCACCCGTCCAATTCAATCGATAAAGCACTTGAGATGGTTAAATCCGGCGAGGCTGATGTTCTGATGAAAGGTCTTGTCGGCACCGACGAATTTCTTAAAGCCGTTCTTGACAAGAACAAAGGACTTCTACCCCAAGGCGCAATAATGAGCTATGTGGCGGTCATGCAGGTCCCGGCTTACCATAAACTTCTTTTCGTCTCCGACACCGCGGTACTTCCTTTCCCTGATTTCAAGCAGAAACTTGCAGAAATTAAATACTGTCTGAAGATGGCGAGAGCTTTCGGTATAGAAAGACCTAAGGTCGCACTTATAGGTGCGAGTGAAAAAGTCAGCCCGAATTTCCCTAACACAATAGATTATTCCGCTATATGTAAAATGGCTGAAAGAAAACAGCTCGACAACTGTATCGTTGACGGTCCGCTCGATATATTTCTGGCATGTGATAAGGAAAGCGTTGAGATAAAAGGAGTTCACACACCTGTTGACGGAGATGCCGATATACTTATATTTCCTTCTCTCGACGCCTGTAACGCTTTTTATAAAGGGCTGATGCTGTTCGCCGGAGCGGAATTGGGCGGACTGATTCAGGGAACTGAAAAACCGGTAGTCGTAATGAGCAGAAGCGAAAGCGAGAAGTCGAAATATTACTGCATCGCGATGTCCTGTTTAATGGCATAAATTAACTATAAATGGAGAAAACGATGGAAGAAAAAAGAATACTAGCCATAAACCCGGGCTCGACATCGACGAAGATCGCGGTTTACGCCGGCACCAAACTTCTGTTCCTCAAAAATATCAAACATTCGGTAGAAGATCTTGCAAACTTTAAGGAGATAACCGACCAGTTCGATTTCAGAAAAGAAGTCATCCTGCGGGAACTTAAAGAAGCCGAGATCGATCTTGACAAAATAAAGATAGTAGTAGGAAGAGGCGGTATTCTAAAGCCGGTACCTTCCGGTGTTTTCAAGATAAACGAAAAAATGAAACACGATCTTATTCATGCTGAAAAAAAACACGCCAGTAACCTCGGCGGACTCATCGCGGATGACATCGCGAAATCTTTACCTGATGCTCAGGCATATATCGCGGATCCTGTCGTAGTTGACGAATTCCATGATCTTGCCCGTATATCCGGACACCCCCTTTTCCAGAGAGTATCTATTTTTCACGCTCTGAATCAGAAAGCGGTCGCAAGAAAATATGCAAAAAGCATCGATAAGCCTTACGAGAAGCTGAACCTGATAGTAGCGCACCTTGGAGGCGGTATATCCATCGGAGCTCACAGAGAAGGAAAGGTTATTGACGTGAACCAGGCAATTGACGGCGAAGGCCCGTTCTCTCCAGAAAGGAGCGGAACTCTTCCGGTCGGAGACGTGATCACAATGGCGTTCAGCGGAAAATACACTATAGAAGAAATGAGAAAAATGGTTACCGGCAAAGGCGGTTTCGCCGCTCATCTGGGAACGAACGACGCTTACGAGGTTGAAAAAAGGGTCGAAGCGGGTGACAAACACGCAGAGCTGATCCACTGCGCGATGGCTTACCAGATCGGCAAATTCATAGGCGCGATGGCTACAGTTCTCAAGGGAAAAGTCGACGCGATCATCATAACAGGCGGTATCGCATACAACAAACCTTTCATAGTCATAATGAGAGAGATCTGCGAATGGATTGCTCCTATAATCGTTTATCCCGGTGAAGATGAAATGGAAGCGCTTTCAATGAACGGTCTGATGGTGCTTAACAAGGAAATCGAACCGATAGAATATGTGTAGTATTTATCTTTTATAATCTAAAAAGCCCGTCGATGACGGGCTTTTTTATTTTATCTGACAGTAATTTTGAAATTCGCCCAGAAATAAGGGTGAGGATTCAGATATGCTCTTACATCCCTTTTAGCCTGAGATAAGGCTTCAGCGCCGGTCTGACCGTATGCTAGATACCTGAAGTATCGTTTCATGAGAACCGATGCCGAAAGGTCGTTCGTGCGCCATTTGCTAGAAATGACGGACCTTGCGCCGGATTCGAGGAACGCGCTCGTGAGATCGAAAGACGAATAATATTCCTGTCCCGAACCGCCGCCTGTATCGCATCCTGAAAGGATGATCTGCTTTCCGCCGTAGTAGCTGCCGGAAGCGATCTCGTTCCATTCCAGCCTGCCGTCATTGTAATCGTCGGCTGAAAGCTGAATGTAGCTCGTTCTACCGGATGCCGCAAGCGAATCCCTGCTCATGATGAAACTGTGGACAGGAAGGTGGATCATGTTGTAATCTTCCATCATGGGCGATCTCAGCAGTGATTCCGTCGCCTCCATCCCGCTGACGGGCGTAGTATTCCCGAACGCTTCAGAAAGCGCTCCCGACTCCCTTTTCGCAAAGACGAGTTCGCTTTCCGCGGTGAACGGGTCTGAAAATGATATGCTCTGAACGCCAGTACTGACAGCTTCTTTGAAACTGATCCTGTCAGCCTCGGTGATATTATATTTATCGATCAGGTATTCTTTTCCGTCGTAAAGCGCGTCGAACGGGAAATTCTTCATGCTTCCGTACGAATAGATCAAAATATCACTTATACCTGAGAGCGCTTCCTGAACATTTTTGCCGAACACAGTCTCGTATACTTTCTTTGAAGGTCCCGTAAAATCGCTTTTTGATCTGATCCTCGACACCATTTCTTCCGTTTCCTTTGGAAGTGCTGACCTGTTCATGAACATATTGTCTTTCGTCATTACGACCATATCAACAGAATTTCCGTAAGGTAGGATCAGCAGGAACGACATTCCGTCACCGAGCTCCTTTTTTATATCTTCTGAAGTGACAGTTTTATTTTTTACGCTTTCTGACTTATTCCCTGAAAATTGCTTAAGGTCGTTCATCGAGTAAAATCCGTCTCTTTCCCGGATCGCCGTCAGAGCTTCATCAGTTTTGCCGTTACCGAGCAGCAGATGTATCTTTCTTTCATAACCGGACATTATAACCGACAACTGATCCGACGGAAGCTGGTTCTCGCCTGTAAAGAGGAGTTCCTCCGATCTCGCTGTGAGCTGATCGAGCATATCTGTCGCTTTATCTGTCTGTTTATCCTCATATATACCTGAAAGAGCATAGGCGGAAGAAAGATATACATCATTGAACCTGAGTCTGCCGGATAAAGACAGACTTTTCAGCAGATAAGCTTCGGAAGAATCCGCCTTGTTCAGCGCAAGATACGATATACCTTTTCCATAGTAAGATCTGGAAAGGAAATAATCGTCCCCCGAAAGTATCGACAGTGCGGCGCATTTTCCGTAATAGTAAAGCGAACTGTCCGGTTTATTGCCCGTATTCAAAAATATTTCGCCCTTATAGAAATCCGCAGACGCTTCCGCTCTCGTATTACCTGATTTCCCGGAAAGTTCGATACTTTTCTGAAGATTCCTGACGGCTCCTGAAATATCGTCGTCCAGGATCATGATCTTAGCGAGGTTCACTCTGGCCGTAGCCTCGCCCGAAACATCTGCTGTCTCAATGGTCTTTTCCAGCGCTTTATATGAATATGACCTGGCCGCCGGGAGATCGTTCAGTTTGATCTCGACAAGGCTTCTGGTGTTATATATTCTCATCTTTTCAGGATCGCCGGGACCGCTGATCTCGGCCATTTCCAGATATTTGACCGCGGAAGCCAGTTTGTCGGTGTAGTAATAAAGGTCGGCAAGATCGATGTAAAGAGATACTTTCTGTTCTTCTTTCGTAAAATAGTCCAGAGCCTCGATGTATTGTTCTTCCGCTTTTTTGTATAATGATTTTTTCATATAGCACAGACCGGCAGACTCAAGCAAACCGCCGAACGCCTCGCCGCTGACATCTTCGAAAATATCAAGGTTGCTGTTTATACTGTCATAAACATAAAGCGCCGAATCGGTCTCTCCCGCTCTGTAGTAGCTGACCATAATATTTCTGAGTGAGTTGAAAAGCAGCTCGGCTTCTTTTCCTCCCGCTTCAGCGCTGAAAAGCTCTGTGCCATCCTGATCTGTCATACCCGAACTTTCAAGATATTTCTTTTTGTATGCTATGCTCTTCAGGTAATCCCCGCTGTAGGAATATATCACTGAAAGCATATCGTATGCCGACAATATCTCCTTTTCGGACACACCCGGATGATTAAGTATCTTATTCTGATATTCTATGCTTTTATCGTATTCTTTGTTCCTGAAATGATCTTTTGAGACCGAATCATATGCACGTAAAAGCTCCTGATCCAGTGAATTTCTCTCCGCATAATCTATCAGTTCGAGGCCGTAGCTGACCGCCCTTCTGTAATCTTTCATTTTAGAAAGTGAGCTTATCAGCGTCTTGAGAATATTCAGTTCCTGTTTATCACCCACATTCCTTGCCATGGCCAGAGCCTGTATAAAATGAACCGCAGCTTTCTCGTAGACCCCGCTGTTGAAGTACCTTACTCCGTTTACCAGAGACGATCTGAGATTGACCGTAGCGAACTCACGCTGAGCATCCCTGTCCATTCCGGGCAGTCCGAATATAGTGCACTTGATCCCGTTCTCCCTGATCACGAAAGCGATGTCCTTTTCCGGAGCTTCTTCTTTCAGTTTCTCTGCCAGTACCTTCATGCAGCCGCCGTCCTGTCCCTGTGCCGGCATAATGACCGTCTGCGCTCCGGCAAAGATCAGACTGTTGGCCGTAATGACCGCTCCGGCCGGATCGGAA
>QKDR01000095.1 GCA_003252515.1 Candidatus Delongbacteria bacterium
AAGGATTTTGTCTATTTTGAACTTTTCAAACTGAAGACGGATAATGACAATATTTATAAGACACTTGTCGATCACGAACATAAATATATACCGGGCGGAGTCTATTCTGAAGAAGAGATCGACGAAATACTTGAGGAACCGGAAAAAGCATTCAGCTACCTCAGAGAATATATCGAGGAATACAACTCTGAAGAATTCAATGAAGAAGTCGACAGGAAAAGACTGACCGTTCTGTACTATCAGTATCTGCTGGATTCGGTAAACGGTATAGTAAGAAAGTGGTTCGAACTTGAGCTGAATTCCAAGAACATTTTCGCGGCTCTGAACGCCAGAAAATACGGGCTTAATGTCGAAAAAGAGATAATTCAGGCGAACGAAACAGCAGAAGCAGTCATCAAAAGCGGTTCAAGGGATTTCGGGCTTTCGGGAGATATCGACTACATTGAGAATATTCTCTCAATTTTCGAGATCGCGGACCTGATCAAGAGAGAGAAAGCTCTGGATATATTCAAATGGGAATGGCTCGATGAAATGACTTTCTTTGAATATTTTACTGTCGACAAACTGATCTCTTATTACATCAAGCTGAGAATGATAGAAAGATGGATAACTCTTGACCCCGATACCGGAAAAGAGCTGTTCGATAAATTCATTACTGAGCTGCAGAAAGATTACGAAATGCCTGAAGAATTTCAGAAATAATAAATTTTAATAAAAAGGGTAGAAGATGGCTACAAATGGAAAAGTAACAGGGATAATTGCCAATCTTGTGATCGTTGAGGCCGACGGACCGGTCTCCCAGAACGAGATATGCTTCATCAACCTGAAAGGCGTTGACCTTATGGCCGAAGTGATAAAAGTTCTGGGCGTCAAAGCTTATACTCAGGTGTTCGAAAGCACCAGGGGGCTCAAGATCGGTGCCGACGTAAAATTCATGGGGCATATGCTCGAGGTTACACTGGGACCGGGCATTCTCTCAAGGAACTACGACGGACTGCAGAATGACCTTGACAAGATGGAAGGCGTTTTCCTGAAAAGAGGGGAGTATACCGAATCCCTCAATCCCGAAGCAGAATGGGAATTCACACCGATGGCTAAAACGGGTGAAAAAGTCGAGGCCGGCAGCTGGCTCGGAGAGGTTATCGAAGGATGGATGCCTCACAAGATAATGGTGCCTTTTAAATTCGAAGGTACTTATACAGTTAAAAGCGTGAACGCCAAAGGCAAATATAAAACGAAAGACGTCATTGCCGTTCTGACTGACGAAAAAGGCAAAGACATCGAAGTGACCATGATGCAGAAGTGGCCTGTCAAAATGCCTATCAAAGCTTACAAAGAAAAACCGAGACCTTTCAAAATTATGGAAACAGGCGTCAGAACCATGGACACTTTGAATCCGTTAGCTGAAGGCGGAACAGGTTTTGTTCCCGGACCTTTCGGTTGCGGTAAGACAGTTCTCCAGCACGCTGTGTCACAGCAGGCGGAAGCCGACATGATCATCGTTACAGCCTGCGGTGAAAGGGCGAACGAGGTCGTGGAGATATTCACGGAGTTCCCCGAGCTTGACGATCCGAGGACAGGCAGGAAGCTGATGGAGAGAACCACCATTATCTGTAACACATCCAATATGCCTGTAGCCGCAAGGGAAGCTTCGGTCTATACAGGAATGACAATTGCGGAATATTACAGATCAATGGGACTGAAAGTTCTTCTTCTCGCAGACTCGACCTCAAGATGGGCGCAAGCTCTGAGAGAGATGTCGAACAGGATGGAGGAGCTTCCGGGACCAGACGCGTTCCCGATGGACCTTCCGGCGATCATTTCCAACTTCTACGCGCGAGCAGGGTTCGTTTACCTTAACAACGGTGAAACAGGATCTATTACTTTCCTCGGTACCGTATCTCCCGCCGGCGGTAACCTGAAGGAGCCCGTTACGGAATCTACCAAGAAAGCGGCGAGATGTTTTTACGCGCTTAATCAGGACAGGGCGGACAGTAAAAGATATCCTGCCATCGATCCTATTGATTCATATTCAAAATATCTCGAATATCCCGAGATCCAGGAATATCTGAAGAACAGCATTTCCGAAACATGGGTCGATGATGTTACATTAGCTAAAGATATTCTTCTCAGAGGCAAGGAAGCTTCCGAGCAGATCAATATTCTCGGTGACGACGGCGTTCCGATCGACTACCATGAAAGGTACTGGAAAGCGGAAGTTATAGATTTCGTGATATTACAGCAGGACGCGTTCGACAGTATCGATAAGTCCACACCTTTCGAAAGACAGAAATTCATGATGGGTCAGGTGCTGGATATTTACCGCACGAAATTCAATTTCGCGACTTTTGAGGAAGTTAACCCGTTCTTCAAGGCTATAATCAACCTTTTCAAGCAGATGAATTACGCAGAGTTCAAGTCGGAGAAATTCAACGGCTATCTGAACCAGATAAATGAAAAAATTAATGAAAGAAAGGCGGTTTAGATGGAAACTTCAGCTTTTCAGAAAATATATACCAAGATCACACAGATAACCAAGGCGACATGCTCGCTTAACGCTCAGGGTGTAGGGTATGAAGAAATAGCTCTCGTTAACGGAAGGCTTGCTCAGGTCGTCAAGATACAGGGCGACAGCGTTACCCTGCAGATATTCTCGGGTACCGAAGGTATCCCCACGAACGCGGAAGTAGTGTTCCTCGGTAAAGCTCCGACGATAAAAGTATCGGACGAGCTCGCCGGAAGATTCTTTAACGCGTACGGCGATCCGATAGACGGCGGTCCGGCAGTTGACGGAAAGGAAGTCGAGATCGGCGGCCCGTCAGTGAACCCGGTAAGAAGAAAACAGCCGTCGGAGCTTATCCCGACAGGTATCGCAGGCATCGACCTGAACAACACGCTCGTAACCGGACAGAAGATCCCGTTCTTCGCGGACCCCGACCAGCCTTTCAACCAGGTCATGGCCATGGTGGCGCTAAGAGCGAAAGCCGACAAGATCATCCTCGGCGGTATGGGTCTTTCCAACGACGATTATCTGTTCTTCAAGAATATTTTCGACAACGCCGGAGCTCTCGACAGGATCATCAGCTTCATCAACACGACGGAGAACCCGCCGGTAGAAAGGCTGCTCGTTCCCGATATGGCGCTGACCACTGCGGAATATTTCGCGCACGAGAAGCACGAGAAAGTGCTCGTCCTTCTGACCGACATGACTCTCTACGCCGATGCTTTAAGTATCGTATCGAACCGTATGGACCAGATCCCGTCAAAGGACAGTATGCCCGGATCGCTTTATTCCGACCTTGCAAAGATATACGAGAAAGCCGTTCAGTTCCCCGAAGGCGGTTCGATCACGATAATAGCGGTCACGACGCTGTCGGGCGGAGACATCACTCACGCTATTCCTGACAACACAGGTTATATCACTGAAGGTCAGCTGTTCCTCAGAAGGGATACAGACATAGGAAAGGTCATCGTAGACCCGTTCAGATCGCTTTCAAGGCTGAAACAGCTCGTTATCGGAAAGCAGACCAGAAAAGACCATCCTCAGGTGATGAACGCCGCTATCAGGCTTTTCGCGGACGCTGCGAACGCCAAGACCAAACTCGAGAACGGATTCGATCTGAACGATTATGACGAAAGAACCCTCAAGTTCGCTAAGGACTACTCGAGAGAACTTCTTGCCATCGACATCAACATCGACATCGACAGTATGCTCGATACAGGCTGGAGGCTTTTCGCCGAGCACTTTAACAAAACAGAGCTCGGTATAAAAGACGAGCTGGTAGAAAAATACTGGCCGAAGAACTAGACTAAAAAAAAGAGTCGGAAATAAATGGCTATAAAATTTCAATACAATAAAACTTCGATGCAGAGCCTCAATAAACAGCTCAAGATCAGGGTCAGAGCTCTTCCTACCATCAAGAACAAGGAATCCGCGCTCAGGATGGAGGTCAAGAAAGCCAAGGATAAAGTTCACGCACTGAACGACGAGCTTAAAGCCGAGATATTGAAATACGACGGCATGAGAAGTCTCTGGAACGAATTCGAACCCGGACTGCTGAGCGTAGACGAAGTTGTGCTCGAAGTAAAGAAGATCGCCGGAGTGAAGACACCCGTTCTTATGGAGATTAAGTTCGGTGTTAAGGAATTCAGTCTGTTCGAAGCTCCCGTGTGGTACTACGACGGCATCACCATTCTGAAGAATATTGTGGATATCGCGATCTCGAAAGAAATCTTTCAGGTCAAGATGGAGCTTCTGGAAAAAGCGAGAAGAAAGACCACTCAGAAAGTGAACCTTTACGAGAAAGTACAGATCCCTGGTTTCCAGGAAGCGCTGCTGAAGATCAAGAGATTCATGGAGGACGAGGAGAATTTGTCAAAGTCTTCCCAGAAGATCGTGAAAACCCGCCAGATGATGGAGGAGGCTTCATGATAGTTAAAATGAAAAAATATACATTTCTGATCTATCACAGGGAGTATGAACAGTTCCTTGAGGATATTCAGGACATGGGAATGGTGCATATAGTCGAGAAAAAAGACGTTTCAGCGGAATCGGTCAGAGCGAAGATAAATCTTATCAAGCGTATTGATTCAGCGATCAAACATCTTAAAACGAAAGTGACCGACGGAAACTATTCCAAAGAAATAAATAAAGACGCCGACGCGGAAAAGATCGTAGCGGAAGTCGAAAAGCTTTATCTGGATATAGACCAGAATCATCAAAAACTTCACCAGATCAACAAAGAGCTTACTAATCAGCAGCCGTGGGGCGACTTCTCTGTTGAGACGGTCAGAAAATT
>QKDR01000104.1 GCA_003252515.1 Candidatus Delongbacteria bacterium
AAATTATCGCCCAGAAGTCCGAAGACTGAAATTTCCTCGTTGCCTGAAAGAGTCCCGCTGTACTCATCCCACTGTACTAACTCAGCTCTTTTAATCTCCGATATCCTCACCGGAATGCCTTTTTCTTTCTGGAGACCTTCTACGGAAGTATCCTGTTTGGCCTGAGCTTCTTCCTTAGCGCATCCGGACAGGTACAGCGCGGTGATCGCCGTAAGCAGAACTGTTGTAAGAAATTTTTTCATGATCCTACCTTATATTTAATTTTTAAATCCATCCGTTGATATAACCCCTACCGCAGCCTCAAGATCGATCATCGCGCCGATGTAGTTCTGAAGCGTCGTGACCTTGTTCAGCCTTGCCGTTTCAAGCGAGGTCTGCGCGCCTGTAAGTTCGAGCTGAGTGCATAACCCGTTGTCGTATCTGACCTGCGTGATCTGAAGCGCTTTTTCGTATTCCGATATCTCGTTGTCACGGAGTACGAGCTCTTCTCTGGCAAGATTAAGCTTACTCAGTGCGTCCCTTACCTGAAGTTTAATAAGTCGGCTCGTTTTCTGAACGTTGAGAGCGGCTTTCTTTTCGTCCACTTTCGCCTGATCGACCTTAGCTTTGGTGCCGAATCCGTTGAAGATCGGGATGTTGGCGGTAACTCCTACGTTGAAAGTCCCGACCCCGCAGTTCTTCTCGAAAGTGTCACCAAGATCGTCCGTCTGCGACTGGAATGTGTAGTTCGCGAGTCCGAGTATGTTTGGAAGGTGGTTTGAGTACTCTATGGTCACGTTCTTCTCGTAAAGCTGTCTCTGAAATTCCAGAAGCTGAAGTTCCGCTCTGTTCTCAACAGCCTTGCGGTCAAGTCCGGCCGTATCTGGATATACCGTTTCCGTCAGCTCGCCCGATATATCGAAATCGCCGTCATCTGACAGTCCCATATTGATCCTCATATATTCTTTCGCGAGATCAAGATAATTATTTACCGAAGTGATCTTAGGCTCAACTGATTTGACCCTGACTCTTGCCTGTATCATATCGTATTCCGATACAAGTCCTTCGGCGAAGAGTTTTTCAACCTTTTCAAGATTTTTATAAGCGTCAGATTTTACAAGGTCCATCACGCGTTTAGTTTCTTTAAGTACAAGTATCTGATAAAAGTTCTTCTTGATCTCGGTCACGACTTTGTTTTTCTCAAGCTCGTAAGCTTTTTTATTGAGATCTTTGAATATCACCGCGATCTCAAGCGCCGTTCCCACCTTGCCTCCGAGCCATATCGGCTGTATCAGACTTAGTTCCGCCTTGATCGTGTTGTCACTCATTGCTTCTGTATCTTCGTCCGGCAGTTCTGAAAAAGTCATTTCAGAAAGTCCGGAGTCGGGATGATAGTCAAGTATCGTATTATTAAGTCCCGCGATCCCGTTCGACATGGCGGAAAGATAATATTCCATATTGGTGATCTTAGAAGAATAAAGATTCCTTAAATATGTGAGATTGGCTTCGACTTTCGGCAAAGCGCCGCTGAAAGCTTCATTATATACGTATTCGGATTTCTCGAGCTCTTTTTCAGCTGATTGTACAGTCTCGTTATTGGCTAAAGCCGTCGAGATCGCTTTTTTAAGGTCATAAACCTCTCCGCGCAGAACTATACCGGTCATCAGTAAAAATATCGCTATAACTGTACTATTTCTCATTTGCAGCTTCTCCTTTGTGCTTTGAAGTTTCAAAATGGTTCTTTTTCTCGAAATGTTTATCCGATACGAAGGCAGCATAGAAAGCCGGGATCACGTACATCGTCAGTATGGCCGACACGATAAGTCCGAACATTGACACCACTCCCATACCGCGCCTCATTTCACCTCCTTCTCCAAGCCCCAGAGCAAGGGGAAGCATCCCGAATACCGAAGCGAGTGTAGCCATAGTTACAGCTTTTAGTTTCTCAGGGCAGGCATTGATTATAGCGTTAAGTACCGACTGACCTTCCCGTTTAAGCTGGTTCGCATAATCGAGTATCAGGATAGCGTTGTTCACCACGATACCTATGAGCATGACTCCCGCCATCATGGACATAAGGTTCATGGCGATACCTGTAAACTTGAGCGACCATATTACGCCTATCAGCGACAGCGGCAGTGAGATCATGATAAGCACCGACTGCCTCCACGATTCGAGTATCCCCGCTATCAAAAGGAAGGTCAGGATGATCGCCGTCAGAGCGGCATTCCCGAACTCGCGGCTCATGTCGTTCTGTATCTGCGCCATGAATCCTGTTCCGATGCTGAAACCGGGAGGGAGTGTCAGAGTCCTGTCCACTTCATCCAGAACGGCCTGATTTATCTCGCCTGTGGTCTTTTCTCCGGTAAGGTCAGCGGAAATCACATACTGCCTCGATTTGTTTTTTCTTGTTATCATTGACGGCGACGAACCGAATTCGATCTTTGCAAGCTCGGATATCTTGACGTTGCCTTTCGGTGTCAGAACGGTCAGGTTTCCGATCTTATCGATATCGTTGGTCTCAGCATTATCCATAGTTACTCTGATGTCGTACTCCACGCCTCCTTCTTTCAGCTTGGAACCGGTCAGACCTTCAACTGACAGCCTGATCACCTGAGCTATGCTTGCGACGTTAGTACCGTATTCAGTCAGTTTTCTCTTATCCGGTATGATCTTTATCTCGGGTTTTCCGGGCCTTATGTCACTGTCAACGTTTATTGTGCCGGGTGTTTTTTTAACGATATCAAGTATACTGTAAGTCAGTTCGCTCAGTTTTTCCTGATCGTCACCGTATATTTCGATCGTGATAGGCGATTGTCCGCTGCTCGGTCCTCCGAACGCGTCTTTTGATTTCACTTTTATATTGGCGTCCGGAAACTCAAGAAGCTCCCGGGAGATCTCTGTAATGATCGCCTGCGTTGACCTGTCAAGAAATTTATCCTTGTACAGCTTAGCGTCGATGCTGCCCAGATATCCACCCTGTCTGGTACCCAGTTTACCGATTTCGACAAGGATGTTCTCTACTTCTTTAAATCCCGCTATCTTTTCTCTGATCTGCTCGAAAACGACTTTTGTTTTTTCTATATCATAATAGGAAGGAAATTCCACGGTAACAGATATCTGCCTGTCGTCCATTTTCGGAAAGAACTCGCTTCCGAGAGGGCTGACTTTCGCTACATACCAGAAAGTGAAGACAAGCAAAAGGAAAGGGAATATCATAGTCACGGTACGCAGCAGTTTGTTCCTTATGACCTTATCAAGGCTGCGTTTGTACAATTCGGTGATCTTATCGAAAACGTGGTCGAAAGCTCTTCCGAAAAACGATTTATCCTCTTTCCGGGGTTTGTATTTTCTCAAAAAAGTGGTTGAAAGCATCGGCGTTACAGTGAAACCGACGAGTATCGAGAATATCATCGCGTAGGTCACCATCATACCGAACTCCTTGAACATCTGGCCTGCCAGAGAACCCATAGAGGCCATAGGAACGAAAACGACTATGTTAGTCAGCGTGGATGCCATCACGGCCACCGCGATCTCCATAGTTCCCCTGTACGATGCTCCGGCGGAGTTCTCGCCTTTTCTCATATGTCTTACGATGTTCTCGATTATGATTACCGAGTTGGTCACGAGTGTACCTACTGATACCGAGAGAGCCATCAGTGTCAGAACGTTCAGCGAGAACCCGGACCAGTCCGCGAGAAGGAAAGTCGAGATAAGCGTAACAGGCATTGATATGGCGATTATCAGAGTGATCTTCAGGCTGTGCAGGAACAGGAAGAGTACCAGCGCGGTCAGGATGATCCCGAGGTATATGGTCGACATTGTATCGTCTACCGAATTCCTGATGAACTGGGAATTGTCTTTCGTGACATCCAGTTCAGATCCGGGTGGGAGCATGTTTCTCAGCTCATCAAGATTTTCAAAAACCCCGTCGGCTACATTGACAGAATTCGCGTCCGATTGTTTAAACACGGACAGTTTAATTACTTTTTCAGCTCCGGTACCATGTCCGTTCTGCTTGTAATAACTGGCGTAAGTAGCTTCTTTCTCGAGTGTGTCCTCGATTTCCGCTATATCTTTCAGATATTTAATTCCGTAAGAGGTCGGTATCTTGATGTTCCTGATCTCATCTATATCAGTATATTCGCCGTAAACTTTTACGGAATACTCCGATCCCGAATGCCTGATATTCCCTCCCGGCATGTTCATGTTGTTGGCCGACAGGTATCCGATCACCTGAAGAGGGGAGAGCATATATTTTGAAAGATTATGATTATCAAGAACGATCTGTATCTCCCTTTTTCTTCCTCCCGCAAGTTCCACTTTCGATACTCCGTTGATCTTCGCCAGCATAGTTTTCAGCTTTGTATCCGCAAAGTCGAAAGATTCATCCTCAGGAAGCGGTGATATGAAAGCAAGTTCGATGATCGATTCCGAGTTCGGGTCGAATTTGATTATGACCGGCTGTTCGGCATCATCAGGGAAGTCGTTTACTATTGCGTCTATTTTATCCTTGATCTCCTGATTGGCGATATCAGTATTTTTGTAGGAATGGAAATTACAGATCGTGATATTCACATTCTCCATCAGATACGATTGTACGTAGTTAAGTCCGCTGATAGTTGATACCTCGTCCTCGATCTTTTTTGTGATGTTTGTCTCTATCTCATCAGGAGAAGCTCCAGGATAAACTACCTGCACCATTGTTATAGGAATATCTATCTGAGGTGTCATGTTAAGCGGAAGTTTAAAATATGAGAGGAAACCGAGCATCGCGATCGAGATAACGATTACGGTCGTCAAAATGGGTCTTTTTACTGCTGTTTCGGTCAAGATCATTTACTTAGCTCCTGTTTAGTGTTCGTTATACCAAGATAGAAGAAATCCGTGGCGAATGATATCATTTCCTCCATGTTGAATTCCTTTATGATTCCAAGATCAGATTTAAGGCTTCCGATGACGGCATTGAGGAATACTATTCCGGTGAACATCGCTTCCAAAAGCCTGACGGTCAGATCATTATTAATATTTCTATTGAAGATCCCGTCCTTCTTACCCTGGTCTATTATCGCTTTGAGTATGTCGAACGTTTTTATTTTCAGATCAATAAAATCCTTATGGACTTTATGCATCAGGGAGTAGTCTGGTTTGATCGTCATAAAATTTTTAGACTTCTTGACGAACTCCAGATGCGCGTCCTTCATTATCTCAAGTTTTTCCGGAGCGGAGATGTTCATTCCCGGTAATCCGGCAATTTTATTATAGAACTTCTGAACATGCAGTTTAGCTATGTTCATCGCGATCTCCTCTTTATCTTTGAAATAAGAATAAAGAGACGCTTTCGAGAAACCGACTTTTTTCGCAATATCCTCCATCTTCGCGTTCCTGAACCCGACCTTGTCGATCAGTTTTGCCGCCTCATCAAGAATGATCTGTTTCTTGAGTTCGACTTCTTTGGTCTTTATTAGAGATTCGCTCATTCAGCCTCCAGAATCTGGTTTTAATTACTGACCTTAAGTCAGCGAGTCGAATATAAGTCAGAAAGTGGTTTGTGTCAAGTGTTAATTTGCAAAATTCGTTAAAACAGAACAAAATAAAAAATCATTGACTATAAACATTCGTTTAACTATATTTAGAGGCTATTAATTAACTTAAATGAAGGGGACGGTAATATGAACTGCAGAACAGTATGGACGCTGATCTTGATCATGCTGATATCTTTAAATGCTCAGATAGTTCGTAAAGGCAGGCTTGATAACCCCAGATTCTATAAAGGGGATGTTCAGGTATTCGGAGAAGAGATAGACGGACCGGTTATAGCGTACTGGGACAGTGTTAATGTTTACGGTGAATATAATTATAATAAAGGTCTTCTGGACGGTCTGCAGAAAGAATATTATTCTGACGGAAAACCTTCAGCCGAATGGAATATGAAAAACGGAAAAAGGGTCGGAGAAGGGAAAGAGTTCTACAAAGAAGGCGCAGTATCATTTCACCGTGAACTTGACGCAGAGGGTAACGGTTTGGGTACGGAATATTATAAGAACGGCATGAAAATGAGAGAAAGGCTTTATAAGAACGGAGAACAGGTATACGCCGGCAAACTGAATCATGATATTAAAGGCAACAGATATGACAGGAGTGCCGAGGAATTGTTTTTTGAAGCTCAGGAATACGGATCACAGGGCATGTACGGACATGCTATTGGGGATTACGAAGAGTTCCTGAAAAAATACCCCAGGAATGAAAAAGCACCCGAAGTGAAATTCCTTATAGCCTTTACATATCACAACAGTCTTAATGAAAATGATCTTGCGAGAAAAAATTATCAGGAATTTATCGAGCAGTACCCTGAAAGTCCTTTAAAAGTATCAGCCGAATTCGAGATGGAGAATATAGGTAAAGATATAGATAATCTGGATCTTTTTAAACCTAAAGAGAATTAGGATGAACGATCTTGAAAAACTAAATAAACTTGTAGAAGCCAATAAGAAGATCGTCGACAATGTAAGAAAAAAGATCATCGGTCAGGCTTCTGTCGTGGAAGAATTGCTTATAGCGATCTTTGCCGGCGGGCATGTCCTTCTGACGGGAGTTCCGGGTCTGGCAAAAACACTTATGATCACAACTCTGTCAGAAACAATGGACCTTGTCTTCAGAAGGATCCAGTTCACACCTGATCTCATGCCGTCGGATATTATCGGCACGGAGATACTTGAAACGAACAGAGATACCGGCGAAAAAGAGCTTAAATTCATAAAAGGACCTGTTTTCTCAAATATAATACTGGCAGACGAGATCAACAGAACTCCTCCGAAGACTCAATCCGCTCTTCTTCAGGCTATGCAGGAAAAGGAAGTATCTGTCGGAAATACAACATTCAGACTGTCAGAACCTTTTTTTGTAATGGCTACCAGAAATCCCATTGAACAGGAAGGAACATATCCCCTTCCCGAAGCGCAGCTCGACAGGTTTCTTTTCAATCTTGTGATTGGTTATCCAGATCAGGGATCGGAAATAGACATAGTTGAAAAAACTACTTCGGAAGAGGATCTGAAAGTCGAGAAAGTTATAGACGGTTCCGAAATACTTGGATTCAGGGAAGTCATCAGAAAAATACCGGTTACAAGAACGGTCACCGAATATGCCGTGAATCTGGTCAGGTCTTCAAGACCGGACGACTCGTCATCGAAGTTTATAAAAAATTCGGTCAGCTGGGGTGCCGGACCGAGAGCCGGACAGAATCTGGTGACAGGCGCTAAAATATATGCGGCTCTGAACGGGCGAAAGACTCCGGATTATGATGATGTAAAGAGGATCGCTAAACCTGTATTAAGGCACAGGGTCATACCGAATTTCAGGGCGGAGGCCGAAGGACTTACACCGGATATTATAATTGACGAAATTATAAGGCAGGCAGGAAGATAATCGATGTCTGAAGATATAAAAATAAATGATAAAGTATTTACAGAACTGCTGTCGGAAGAGCAGCTCGCTCTGATCGTATCGGATTGTGTTTCCAAAGTTAAAAATAAAGTCAGCGCCGTAAATGATCTTGTACTGGTCGGTGTGCTGAACGGAGGAATACCTCTTTTTAACGAAATAGCTTTTTCTTTGAACGGTGATGTCATTCTTGACTATGTCAGAGTGGCAAGCTATGGTGACGGTTTATGTTCCTCAGGTCAGGTAAATCTGCTTCTGGATTCTTCGGCCGACGTCAGAAATAAAACGGTACTTGTTGTAGATGATATTGTTGATACAGGCATAACAATGAATTTTCTTAAGGATCATTTTTTATCTAAAGGGGCTGAAAAAGTGATAACATGTTCACTTTTCTACAAGCGTAACGATAACTATCCGGAACCGGATGTGTTCGGCGCTGAAACAGGAGGTCATTTTATTGTGGGGTATGGTCTTGATTATGCGGGTAAAGGTAGAAATCTAAAAAAAATACTGAAACTGAAGCAATAACGGAGTTTAGAATAATTTTATGGAAGAAGACAAAAAAACAAAAAGCGAGAATCACGACGATATCAAGAAGAACGAAGATAAGATCAGAGAAACGGAGATTGAGCTTTTGAAAAAGCTGAAACAGATCAAGGATGAAAAGACCGTTCCGAAAAGATCTGACGGCAAGAGGGGAATAAAACAGGACGATGACGGGATGTTCTGGAAGAAGGGATCAAAAACGTTTCTTGTGTGGATGGTGGTAATCGCCGTCGCGCTTATCCTGATAAATATGTTCGAGAAAGACAGTAAGTCTGCTGAACTGGAATATAACGAGTTTATAAAATATCTGGATAACGTAAAAAAGATCGACATCACAAATGTCGGATCGAACGCCGAGATATCCGGAGAGTTCATCAAAGCCCAGCAGGTAGAGTCAAAGAATAACGGATCATTTTCAAAGTTCACTCTTGTAATTCCGTCCGTTACAAAGGAAACAGCTGATCAGTGGGCGGAAAAAGGAATTGTTGTCAGAATGCAGAGGGAGCAATATGGAGTCGGTGATTTCCTTATTTCAATGATCCCGTGGGTCCTTTTTATATTGTTATGGTTCTGGTTACTGAGAAGGATGCAGGGAGGAGGAGCTCAGGGAGGAGGAAAAGGCATTTTTACGTTCGGTAAAAGCAGAGCGAGACTGGTAGACAACGCGAAGAACAAGATCACTTTCAAAGATGTTGCCGGTGCTGACGAAGCAAAAGAAGAGCTGAAGGAAGTTATAGATTTTTTAAAAGAACCGGCCAAGTTCTCTGCAATGGGCGCAAAAGTGCCGAAGGGCGTTCTTTTGACAGGGCCTCCGGGAACAGGGAAGACATTATTGGCCAAAGCTGTGGCAGGTGAGGCCGGCGTTCCGTTCTTCAGTATCAGCGGCGCGGATTTCGTCGAAATGTTCGTCGGGGTGGGAGCCTCCAGAGTAAGGGACCTGTTCGAGCAGAGCAAAAAGAACTCGCCCTGCATCCTGTTCGTTGACGAACTTGACGCTGTTGGAAGGCACAGAGGTACCGGTATCGGAGGCGGTAACGACGAAAGGGAACAGACACTGAACCAGCTGCTCGTTGAAATGGACGGTTTCGACACTGAGGACAATGTGATCGTAGTCGCTGCTACTAACAGACCGGACGTTCTTGACCCGGCGTTACTCCGTCCGGGAAGATTCGACAGGCATGTAATCGTGGATAACCCTGACGTTAAAGCCAGGGAAGAGATACTTAAAGTGCATGCGAAGAAAGTTAAAATGGAAAAAGACGTTGATCTTTCTGTCATAGCAAGAGGAACCCCCGGTCTGTCCGGAGCCGATCTTGCCAGCATTATCAATGAATCCGCGCTTTTTGCCGCGAGAAAAGGTAAAAAGCTCATAGATCTGACTGACGTAGAGGATGCGAAAGACAAGGTCATGATGGGAGTTGAACGCAGGTCTGCCGTAATTAATGAGAGCGAGAAAAAGATCACCGCATACCACGAAGCCGGTCATGTAATTATAGCAAAAATGACTGAAGGCAGCGATCCTGTTCATAAAGTGACTATAATCCCGAGAGGAAGAGCAATGGGACTTACTCATTATCTGCCTATAGAGGAAAAGCATTCGTATTCTAAAACTTATATCTTCGGTAAACTGCTCCATCTTTTCGGAGGAAGAGTTGCGGAAGAGCTGATATTTAACGATATTACTACAGGCGCGTCGAACGATATTGAAAGAGCGACGGATATTGCCAGGAAAATGGTCTGCGAATGGGGAATGAGCGAAGAGATAGGACCTATCCATTACGGTGTAAAGAACGATAATCCGTTCCTCGGTAAAGAACTTACAAGAACGACAAGCATTTCCGAAGAGATCGGTAAGAAGATAGACGCGGCAGTTCAGAAGATCATATTTACAGCACTGGAAAAAACAAGGGAAGTTCTTACGGCGAACATAGAGGTTCTTCATAAGATCGCCGGAGCGCTTTTGGAAAATGAGACTCTGACAGGGCTGCAGATCGACGAAATAATGGGTATAAGTGCAGGGAATACGAAAATAAACGGGCACGATATTGTAAATGGTATTTAAGGCGGGAAATAAATATTTCGATCTGGATAAGAAACCTGTCATTATGGGAATTCTAAATGTGACGCCCGATTCATTTTCGGACGGAGGAAAATTCAGCGATCCGGCTGCGGCTTTACAAAGATGTGCTCAGATGATAAAGGAGGGAGCCGGTATAATCGATATCGGCGGAGAATCCTCGAGACCGGGATCGGAAAGGATATCTTCTCAGGTGGAACTTGAAAGGATAATTCCCGTGATCAGAGAACTGAGAAAGACATCAGATATATGTATCAGTGTGGATACCTATAAACCGGATGTGGCGGCGATCGTCCTAGAAGAGGGAGCTGATATGATCAACAATATCTGCGGTACCGATCCTGATGAAGAGCTGCTGAGAATCGTCGCGGGGCATTCAGCGGGATTGTGCCTTATGCATATGAGAGGAACTCCGGAGAATATGCAGGACTTTACATCCTATGATGATATTGTAGAGGAGATACTGACCGGACTGAGAAAATCTTATGAAAGAGCGCTGGAAGCAGGTATTGATAAAACATCCGTAGTTTTGGACCCGGGAATAGGATTCGGAAAGTCGATCGAAGGGAACCTGAAACTTTTAAAGGATCTTTCAGCTTTCACTGAAATAGGTTGTCCGGTCCTTATAGGCACATCAAGAAAAAGTTTTATCGGCGGCATTCTGGGCAATACTACCGGCGAAAGACTCAGCGGGACTTTATCGGCGAATGTTATTGCTTTCCTGAGAGGCGCGCGTCTGTTCAGAGTACATGATGTAAAAGAGAATTATGAATCGCTTGAGGTAGCAAGAAGAATAGTGATGCAGGAATAAAAATTATCAGAGAGCAGGATTGAAATTTTCTGTGATCATACCGGTCTTTAACGCAGAAGATACTCTATACAGATGTGTCGACGCTGTAATTTCCGCAGATTATCCAAAAGATGATTTTGAAGTGATAATCGTAAATAACGGGTCGACCGACAGAACTTTCAGGATCGCTACCAGCTATGATGTCAGGGTTCTGGGAACCAGAAAGAACGTAAAGAACATAGATGCCATGAATATCGGTGCCAGGAATTCCAGATATGACAACCTGCTCTTTATAGATCAGCGAACTATAGTAAAAAAAGACATTCTGAAGAAGCTGGAAAGCCTTAACACAAGCCCGGTTATATCAGGAGAGCTTAATATAGATAAATACAGATCGGGACACGATACTTTCATGTATCTGATATATTCAAAGCTGTATAATCCGCATTTCCCTCAAAGCAGATTCGGTAAAGAGCTCTGGATAAGTAAAAAGAATTTCAGAAGAGTGAGTAAAAATAAAGCTGTGCTTTACATAGAAAAAGAGCTTTTTGCCAAACTTGCCGGAACCGGATCTATGCAGGACAGCAGCAACGAAGAGTTTTTAAGAAATATCGTTTATGAACAAAACCACAGGATACTTTCTCATACTGATATAAATGTAGAATTTATCGGTGATCTGAAAGTAAAGACCAACAGGGAGATAGTCGAGAACGGGTTCAAATGGGGTAAGAAATATTTGCGAAAATTTAATATTTTTTCTTTCCTTTATTATGCAATTCATATTTCGGTTCTTGTTCTTATCATAGCATACATGAATTATGCACTTATGGCCCTGGTCGTGCTTTATATTTTATTCCTGATATATCTTGCAGACACGAAGAAAGATTTCTGGATTCTATTCCGCTCCGCTCCGGGTGAGATTTTAAGGTTTTATATAGGTACTTTAAAGTATCTGACCGGTAAATCATGAAAAAATATGATCATATTTTAATATTCGTTCTTTTCCTTACGGTATATATAATTTTTTCGAACCAGAGAGTAACTACATCAATGGATATTGATGTCCTGAGGTACGCGTCCGATTGGGTTGAGTCAGGTTATTACGGCTCGGAGCAGAAGTTATCCTCAGGTATTGCGTACAGCCCCAAAACAAAGCTTTTCTATCCGATGGAAGGCATAGGTGTGACGGCACCGCTGGCCGTATTTATTCAGTTGTCAAAATTTTTAAGTTCTGAGTCGGATTTTGAGATCTATTTATTCAATCAGGTATTTTCTGCTCTGGCTGTAATGTTCATATATCTAATGCTGATCCTCTTTATTAAAAAAAGAAAATCGATAGTATATACCGCAGTATTTGCGTTCGGAACTCCAGTATTCGTACATTCTAAATATCTTCTTCCCGAACCGCTTACCCTTCTGGCAGTTACGACCGCGATGTACTTTCTTCTAAAATTCAGAAGTAAACCAAAGTCTCATTATTTATTTTTTTCAGGACTAAGTACAGGTTATACGCTTCTTACAAGGCCTGATGCGCCTATATTTGCCGGGATATTTTTCGTTCTGGCGGTTTATACTATATGGAAAACCGGGAAATGTCTGTTCGTTAAAAACACTGTTTATTATGCTCTTGGTTTTTCTGTATTTGCTATGACCTTTCTGATCTCGAACGATCAGAGATACGGATCGTTCCTTGAAACGGGATACACGATAAGCAGGGAGGAAGTTAAAGCGTCGCTGGAAAAAGACCTTCCTGAGACATACATGAGGTTCGAGACTGCAGCGAAGAAGGTAGAGAAGGAAGACGCTTCAGATGAGAATTACATTGAAGCAATAAAGTATTACAGGCAGTACCAGTCACAGCAGAAGTTTCTTGAAGAAACTCAGAAAGTTATTAATGAGTACGGTAATGAAAATACAGCTTTTTATACTAACGGTTTTCTCAATTTTCTGCACGGTATATATCTTATCCTTTTCTCACCGAACCGTTCAATTTTCTTTCTTTCACCTTTTTTGTTCATGCTTCTGATACCTATTTACGGATATTTCAGGAAATTCAGGATCGAGTTCGCTCTTGCCGGGACTGTTGTAGCGGGTTATCTTATACTTTATGCTCTCCGCGCGCCGTTAAGCTATGCGGGCAGTGCCGCATGGGGAGTAAGATATCTTCTTCCTGTTTACCCGTTTCTGATTTTAAGCGCAGTATTTTACGAAAGGTCGGAATTCTCACGAAAAAAACCGGCAAGAAATATCTTTTATTCGCTGTGCATTCTTTCAGTTCTTTTCCAGATAATAGGATCAAGCGTCAATTATCAGTCGGTTCAGATGCCGCTGGAATACAAATGCAAACAGATATACGGTACTTCCGATATGACCTGGGCGCATGAATCCAGAAAGAGCATGATGACCGATTTCTCAAGTTCTCTTCTGCTGAACAACATGAGGATAATCTCAGGCTCGCTTACAGAAGAGCAGAAAGCGTACGGAGTGGATACCGGGCCCAATGACTGGTTCTTCTGGCAGGTTCTGAAAGGAGAGGGAAGACTTGTTGAAGGTAAGGATACCGGTTCGTTCAAGGCTTTGCTGTTTCTGCTGTTGATCACGGCTGCCGGGTCAACATATCTTTTACTCAGAAAAACGGGTGGAAATAAAGAATGACGGTTCAGGGTATTATAAAGATAGAAGATTATAATGAAGTTATCTCCGGGAGTACATTCAGAGAAATCGAGAAATATTCAGACGAGTTTATCGTGCTTCAGGACAGACTGTTCCCGGAATTCTCAAAGAAATGGGTGAAAGACTCGTTCCATCAGTGGAGCAGGCAGTATGAATATCCTTTCTGTTCAGAATCACTTGCTAAGCATTTTTCGGGTCAGGGTAAGGTGCTTGATGCCGGATCAGGCATAACTTTTTTCCCGTATTACCTCAAAGAAAAATATCACGAAGCGGAGATCGAATGCTGTGACTACGATCCCAAGCTTGAAATGCAGTTCGAAAGAGTGAATAAAGAAAAGCAGACGGGCGTTAAATACTTCACTGCAGATATAAAGAATATCTCTAAACCTGACGGTTGTTATTCAGCTGTCTACTGTGTTTCCGTACTGGAACATACTGACGATTATGAAGCTGTTGTGAAAGAACTTGCCCGTATAACAGAAAGCGGAGGGCATCTTATCCTGACATTCGACATCTCTACTGACGGATCGGCGGACATTTCTTTCGGAAAAGCGGAGATACTGCTTGAAACAGTAAGGAAATATTATGATCAGGTTCCGGAAAGTGTGAGTTTAAAAAAGGAAGATATATTCAGCCCTGAGATTCTGACTACAAAATACATAAATAAGACCGACAAAAAACTGCTGCCCTGGAAATATCCGTATCTTATGTTCTTCAAGTCCTTATCTCATGGCAGGATACCCAGACATCTTATAAGAAATCTGACATGTTACTGCGGAGTGTTCAGAAAAAAATAATATGAAAATTATCGATCTCAGAAGCGATACCGTTACCAGGCCGTCCCAAGCTATGCGGAAGGTAATGTATGAAGCCGAAGTCGGGGACGACGTTTATGGTGATGACCCGACCGTGAACAGGCTCGAAGATCTTGGAGCGGAGATGCTCGGGAAAGAAGCCGCTATTTTCACGACGAGCGGGACTCAGGCGAACCTTCTCGCGCTCCTCAGCCAATGTGAAAGAGGAGACGAATTCATTGTCGGTCAGCACGCTCACACTTATAAATACGAAGGCGGAGGAGCCGCCGTTCTCGGTTCGATCCAACCCCAGCCTGTCGAAATGGATGAGCTCGGAAGGATGGAACTCGGATCGCTCAGAACATATATAAAACCCGACGATTATCATTTCGCCAGAACTAAGCTGCTGTGCCTGGAGAATACATATAACGGAAGGATCGTTCCGTCCGAATACATTGAACAGGCAAAGCAATTCGCAGACAGACACAACCTTAAAATGCATCTCGACGGCGCAAGGGTCTTCAACACAGCCGTCAAACTGGGGATCAATGTAAAAGAGATAACAAAATATTTCGATTCCGTCCAGATCTGCCTGTCGAAAGGGCTCGGAGCTCCTGTCGGTTCGCTATTGTGTTCATCGAAAGTGGTCATCGACAAAGCTCGACGCTGGAGAAAAATGCTGGGCGGCGGAATGAGACAGGCCGGAATAATAGCCGCAGGCGGGATATATGCGCTTGAGAACAACATTCAGAGGCTCGCTGAGGATCATGAAAAAGCCCGGATACTTGCGGAAGGTCTGAGTAAGACAGACGGTGTCCGGATCGATATGTCTTCGGTCGAAACTAATATGGTTTTTATAGAGATCGTAAAAGATACAGGCAGAGATATACAGAGATACATGAAAGAAAGAAATATTCTGATCACAGGACATAGGCACATCCGTCTGGTCACCCATCTTGATATCGAAAGCTCAGATATAGATATTATAGTTTCTGCATTCAAAGATTATTTAAGGTAAAATATTGTTTTCATAAATATTGACAAACAGTGATTATTTTATTAGAATACTCTCAAATAACCATATTCTTCATTAAGAATAGAGGAGAGAGAAATGTCAGCTTGCATAAATAAAATAATAACAGTGTTGCTCATCATTCTTTTAACTGCAGTGTATTCTGCTGAAAAAGCCACATTGGTCTATAAGAACGGAGCCACTCTGGAATGTATGATAGAAAAATATGAGGTCGGGAAATACGCTGAGATAATAGACGAGAAAGGGAACAAGAGGATCGTAAGCTGGGATAATATAAATGAGATCATTTTTATTAAAGCTGATGAAACTCCTGCGGTACAGGAAACGCTGACAGAAACTCCGTCTGAGCCGGCAGCTGCTCCTCCGACGGTAGTTCCTGTAACACCTGTTTCTGCGGTTCCCACAGGTTCGGACAACAGTGCCGGCGGATCGATGCTTGATCAGTTCAGATCAAAAAAGGAATCTGACGATACTGAATCTAGACCCAAGAACGCAGCAGAAAGATGGGCAGAGAAAAACAAAGAAACTTCGCAGGAAGTTACACCTGAGGAAGATAATGTACACATTCAGGAAATAAAGCAGGAAAATCAATACCAGAAACCTGAAGTGGACATTGACAAGAAAACCGGTAAACTAAGTTTAGAATATTATAAAACTCTCGAATCAGACGCGAACAGAAGAAGCTGGATCGAGCAGGGCGGTATTTTAAAAGGTACCGGTATGACGGTAAACTATACTTATGCAAGTATGGAAATGGAAGATATGGATACTGATTTCACGATGAACGGATTCGGTATGACCTATTCCGGAGTACTGAAATTTATAAGACCTCCGAGCTATGATGAAGGAAAAAGTACGTGGTCCGCTTTTTCGATGGGAGCTATGGGATCGTTCAATATCACTTTCGGAAGTATGGAGAGTTCATATACTTATTGGAACGGGTTCAACTGGGTTACAACAAATACTGATATGAATCTGACAATGCTGGCTTACGAAATTTCCGGAAATATCGGTTACACGTTCGGACTAGGAAGGTTTTTTAGTCCTGAAGACTGGAAAGGAGTAATGATAGCATTATACTGGAAACCGAATTTTGTTATGAGCAGAAGTACAACTGAAGTTGACGGAAATTATTACGAAAGTGATCCCACATCAGCATTCAATATGACCGGATTCCAGTGGACAATAGATTTCGGTAATTTCGGAGCTCTGGCTGATAAGCTTGCAAAGGAAGCTCATTTTTCGATCAACGGTTTTATTATTCCTGAAACTGACGAAACTCCATTCATGTTAAGTATCGGTTTGGGAATGGTCTGGTATTAAATTTATTAGGAATGTAGACGTATGGAAATTAAATATACTAAACTAAAGACATTTATCTTTGTTACAGCGGCGGTTATTCTTTTAACTGCCGGATGCTCTAATGACAGTACTTCAACCACTGAACCTTTTATCGATCATACCGGTGAAGTAGGATCGGTAACTGATATAGACGGAAATATTTATACCACTATCGGTATAGGTTCACAGATATGGATGTCAGAGAATCTTAAAGTTACTCATTACAGGAACGGAGATGAAATACCCAATCTGACAGATAACACATTATGGTCTTATACAATAGACGGGGCTTACTGCAGTTATAATAACGACCCGAATCTCGCGGCAGTATATGGAATGTTGTACAACTGGTACGCCGTTACAGACAGCAGGAATATTGCTCCTGAAGGCTGGCATGTCCCGACCGAGGCTGAGTGGGATAAGCTTATAGAATGGCTGGGAGGAGAGGATGTTGCCGGAGGCAAACTAAAAGCTGCTACGCTTTGGAACGCACCGAATGCGGGAGCTACAGATTCAAGCGGATTCCATGCTCTTCCGGGCGGGATGAAACTGGGTTCATATTTTATCAATCTGAATTCTCAGGGTATTTTCAGAACAAAATCCAACTGGAATCTTGCCGGACAGGTCTGGCCAGTGAATTATACTCTCTACAGCGACAGTATTAATGTACTTCCGTATTCTCTCAACGATAAAACTATGGGAATATCTGTAAGGTGCGTGAAAGATTAATTTCTCTTGAAACTAAATAATAATATTCTTGCTATAAATTCTATGATATTCTATATTAATTCCTTAGCAGTCACTCTTATAAATATTAATTGAAGGAGCGGTTGATG
>QKDR01000179.1 GCA_003252515.1 Candidatus Delongbacteria bacterium
TATCCGAGACGAGGTTTACTTGATAAGTCTAGCTGATTTCCATCAGGGTCAAATAATACATAACTTTTATCTGCATAAGACACAACAGCGATACCGAAACCGTTACCGTAACCGTATATATCTTTTGCATACGCTGTTTTTATATAACCTACTGAAGAAAATTCTGTTTGAGAATTTGAAGGGTCGAAATATAACTCATTATAATCCGTCCATTCCCAACTGTCAGGATCAGAAGGGTTATTTGATCGTCCAACTATCATAAAAAAAGAATTTCCGTACCCGTTGCTGTATGTTTCTTTCCATGAAGTCGTCCAATAGTAGTAACCGTCTTCAGGATTATAAGCGACGTCCCCTGCTCCATACCATGCACTTGTTTTTATGATACCGTCAACAGACTCTATCCGTTTTGGTTCAGACCAAGTAACATCGTCCCAGCCGTACCTTGCATCACAAACAGTGAACATAGGCTGAGAATATTCATAATTTGATGAAGTATCAAGATCACTGAACAGGACGAACATGTATCCATTAATGAACTCAGAGACATACATGTTTCTAGTACCCGGATTTCCTGACAGATCACCGGTTCCGCCCTGAAATTGAGATTCTTCATAGATATACTCTGAACCACCCAAGAACATCGTATCCCAAGATCCGATTGTACCTCCCATAACTCCCATTCCGGCAGACTCATGTTTTTTTCTGTACACCGAACCAATCATATTTCCTGTTACAGGATCCATATTTGTCTGGATTTTTCTGTTCTGCGGACCGCCCCAGCTGTAACCGCACGATGCGTTGTCGAACGTTGTATTGGGAACTGTGTAATCCACTGCAAACAGAACCGTGACTAGCGAAACTAATAATAATACACACACCCTGTACATACAACCCTCCAATTTCAACTTAAATATTATAATACGAAATTATCAATATAATTAGTTTTTGTCAATAAAAAAAAATTTGCAATATTTTTTCTTCACTGTTATATTGTTTGTCGTATTTATTGATCTTATAAGGACTCCAAGGTGAAGTTCTGTTTCATTCTAATTCCGTTTATCCTTTACTCTCAGCATTTTCTGATGGATCCTAAATATTCAAAACTGAAAGATTATTACCCTGAACTCAATTCTAAAGGCTTCAATACCTATTTAATTAAAACCAGGACCCACCGTGTCGGCGCTTTAAAGATGTTTATAAATAACTTCGGAACTATTCAGACATACGATCCCTTTATAAATCCGTGGTCGGGAACTGACTTCGTTTATAAAGATGAGTGCACTGGAAGTGATGTGAAAACTCTTGAAATGCCCCCCGGATCCGGTATGATATATTTAAATGGTTCATCTCTCTGGATAGGAGGATATCTTGAATCTGAAGAAATTCTGGTAAATGGAAATACCGCTGTTTTGTTCGACGGACCTTATGTTTCTACCGGGAATTCTTTTTGGATTTACCCGACTCCTGAATTACTGCCTTCAGAATTTGAAGATGATCCTGAAGGATGGACACTGGGTGAAATAATCGAGACTTCAAATATACAGGGAAGACTTAACTGTTTGTTCGACCAGGTCTATGATCCCAACGCGACCGCTTATGAACAGTTCTCGACTATGTTCACTGATAAATGCACTTCTCAGCACGCTTATGATTACTGGGATGAACTACTGCATACCCCTTTAGGACTGGAGGTAAGGCAAGTCAGCTATGCGTGGCCTTACGATTATGCCGAGAAATTCATAATAATCGATTACACAATCTATAACCGGAATAAAGATAAAAGAGATATTTATGATCTGTTTATAGGGCAGATCTATTCAAATCATATACGAAATGAAGCGGAAACGGACATTTACGGCGGAGCTGATGACGACATATGCGGATTTATTGATAAATGGGCAGGATATATTGATCCTGCAACTGGAGAGAGAAAAACAGTTGATCTGAACATGGTATGGGCCGCAGATAACGACGGAAGAGAATATTTATCTGATTATGATGGAACTGTGATTGTCTCTGAACCGGGAGCGGGAAATATTCTCAACGGCGCAACAGGAGTATTCAGTATAAGAATATTAAGGAACCCCAATCCTAATCTGAGATATTCATACAACAACTGGTCAGATTGTCTTAATTACGGATGGGCTCCGAAATGGAAAGTTGGAATGCATGATGACTGGCAGTACGATCTTACTCCGAAGCAGCTCGGTTATGATGATGACAATAACGAGAATATAATACTTCCATGGGAAGAATATGGCGGTCCGTTACTCGGTGGAGTAACTGGTTCCTACCCTTTAGGTGATAAAGGTAAATATATGCTTATGTCTAACGACGAATTCGATCATAACCAGACTGCTATGCGTGAAATCTATCTGGGTATGGATACACAGATAGACGGAACTCCTATACCTCAGGCGGACAAATGGCAGCCGTGGATAGTCAGCGGAACTGTCGGAGAAGGAGAATATTCGAACGGAAGCATCGGAATGCTCAACGATTTCGCCAACGGTAACAATTCAGAATTCCTGCTCGGTTTCGGACCTCTCGGATACGAAAGTTACATTAATGTTGCCGCAGACCGTGACTTTGATGGTGAACCCGACGATGTCATACAGTCGAAAAAGGTCTGGAAATTCGCTTACGGTGATTCACTTAAGTTGACTCTTGCGCTCATGGTAAGCGAGGATTTTCATACTTCACTTGAACAGGATCCGAATTATGCTGACAGCACAATAGTTGATCTGACGGACGGACTCGATATATCTCTTTACGATCAGGGATGGTATGACGCCTTTAATAATGTCGTGTGGGCTGAAAGGGTCTATGATACACCTCTTTACGATACACCTGTGAAAAGATGGGGACAGACTAAAAAGGACGGCTGGTACGGAGAGGATGTCGGCGCGGATGCGGTTTACGGGGATATCGCTGGTGATACTTACTGCTGGTGGTTAGGCAGCGATTATACAGGTCCGGATACCGGAGAAAATGACCATGAACTTACGGACTTCACCGGAATCATGACCGACAATTATGGTGATATAGCTGATAGTGAAGATATGCTCCTTCCGTTCGGAAGAAAAGAGTATTCCGGGGATTACGGACCTACCGGGAATCCGACTGACGGTGAAGGTTACGGTTATATGGTCAAATATGACAAGCAGGCTGGTGTCTATCCACAAGGTACTTGGATAAGATATGGTTTTGACAATGACAGGATCGATGCGGGAGACGGAGTACCCGATTTTACAAGTCCGCCGCCGCCGCCGCCGCCAAAGATAACGGTCACCGAATCAGATAATGATATTATAGTTGAATGGTGCAGTCATGAATTTTATGAGAAAGACGACGGTTCTATAGGTGTAACAGGACCCGAATTCACTTTCGATCCTTATACAAGACGACACGATTTTGAAGGCTATAACATTGAGCTTTCACCGGACAGACAACTCGGCAATTTCACTCCTATATTCAGTGTTGATCTTGCCGATTACGCTTACCAGAACGTTTCCGATCCGAAAGATTATTACGACGATCCTGTTCCCGCCGACACTGTTTACGCACATCCTGAAGATTATCCGGCTGTAATGACATCCGGAACTAAAATGTATAGATTCGTTCCTTACGGGGATAACAGGGATCTTACTCAGGATCATACTATTGAAGACGACATATCTTTTTCATGTACCGTTTCACCTGCTGTTTATCCTGAATTCGGAGATGCCAGAAACTATAAATTCACTTTACACAATCAGTCTCTCGCACAATATAAATTCATTGCAGTTACTGCATCGGATTTCGGAGCGCCGAAAATGGGAGTACCTCCAATCAAGTCCAGTCCCGAATCTAATGCGACAGCAACCGTAACGACAAATCTTAAAACAACTGATGATATCATTGTTGTTCCCAATCCTTACAGAGCGGATGTTGATTATGCCGGGATGGGGTGGGAAGTAATTGACGGTAAATACACTTATCAGGAAGAATATCGAAAACTCGTTTTCATGAATATCCCGGACAGATGTGTAATAAGAATTTATACTTTAGCGGGTGATCTTGTCAAAGTAATAGCTCACAACGGTAATTCGGACTGGAATACACCATACTGGTACGGAAAGAATGGCGCGTACTGGAACCTTATCAGTGACAACAATCAGGCGGTGGCTTCAGGATTATATCTTTTCAGCGTTCAGGATATAGATGAGAAGAAAGACGATTTCATCGGAAAATTCGTGATAATTAAATAGAAGAATCATGTGTGTTGTGTCCCCCTGTTTTTAGACACAAAATTTCATTAAATTGTGTTAAAGAAACAGAGGAGAACGTAAGAAAATGCAGCATTCATCGGAATTTAAAGCAAGAGTCGCCCTTGCAGCCATACGAGGCGACAAGACGCTGGCAGAATTGTCGAGCGAGTACGGAACACACCCCAATCAGATCAGCCGCTGGAAACAGGAAGCTCTAGAGAACTTCAGCAAGGTATTTGAAGGCAACAAACAGACTTCGAAAGACCTCAAGGAAAAGTAGCAGGAACTTGATATGGTGTTAAAGAAGTTAGGTCAGGTCACATTAGAGTCTGAATGGTTAAAAAAAAAGTTAAAGCCTTACCTGTAGAGACAAGAGAAGACATGATACAGAAGGAAAAAAGCATAAGCATCGTCAGACAATGCTCAATATTAGA
>QKDR01000013.1 GCA_003252515.1 Candidatus Delongbacteria bacterium
GATCGACCGCCGCTCATTGCCTGAACCTGAGATAGGAGTGGTAAATGAATATGTCGCCCCGGGAAATGAGACAGAGGAGAAGCTTGTTGAGATATGGTCAGAAGTGTTGGGATTAGAGAAGGAGAAGATAAGCATAGACTCGAATTTCTTCGACCTCGGAGGACATTCGCTTAAGGCGACAACTCTAATGTCTAAGATACATAAGGAATTCAATATCAGATTACCGCTGGCTGATATTTTTAATTTCGTTACTGTAGAAAAATTGGCTGAATATATCAGTTTTATAATTGAAGAAAAAAGTTTAGAAAATTATGATGAAGAAAAAGAAGAGTTGATAATATGACGGATGTTCTTGATATACTGCGTTCTCTCAGGTCAAAAAAAATAGAAATTAAATTAAAAGATAATGATCTGTCCGTTCAGGCTCCAAAAGGTGCTTTGACAAAAGAACTTGTAGAAATGATAAGGGATAACAAGCAACGTATTATAAAATTCCTGACAAATACGGGTCAACAGAAGGATAAATATTTTTCGATAGAACCTGCGGAATATAAAGATCATTACTTATTATCGTCAGCCCAGAAACGATTGTATATCCTGACTGAGATGGAGCCGGGCAATATCATTTACAACATGCCGCTTAAGACCGGGATCAGCGGTCATGCTGTTTCAGATATAAAGATCGCGCTCAAAACATTACTTGACCGTCACGAGAGCCTTCGTACTTCTTTTAAAATGGTGAATGACCAGCCAGCACAGATAATACATGATAACGTCGAATTGGACATTGAAATATTTTCAGCATCTGATGAAAATGAAGCGGAAAAGATATTCACCGGGTTCGTACGGCCGTTCGATCTTGGCAAAGCTCCCCTGATCCGGACGGGCATCATAGAAATGGAAGACGGCCGGAAGTATTTGATCACGGACATGCACCATATTATATCCGACGGTGTATCAATTGAGATACTTTCCGGAGATCTGGTCCGTTTGTTGGCAAAAGAACAGCTTCCTCCTCTCAGACTTCAATACAGGGATTATGCGGAATGGCAGAACAGCTCCGGGCAGCAGGAATCAGTCAAAGCTCAGGAGAAATTCTGGCTTGATATGTACTCCGACGAGATTCCGGTACTGGACCTTCCCTATGATCATCCGAGGCCGTTTCAGCAGAGTTATGAAGGAAAGAGTGTGAGTTACATGATCGAAAGCAGTCTGGCCGGAAGGATAGATGATATCTGCCGAAAAAGCGAAGTGACGCTCAGCACTTTTCTGCTGAGCGTATACGGCTTACTGTTGTCAAAACTGAGTGGGAATAAAGATATCGTTGTAGGTATAGCTGTCGCAGGAAGACGCCACAGCGATCTTGCAGGGATAATCGGCATGTTCGTAAACACTCTTGCAGTAAGGTATAGAATTGACGGATCATTGACTTTTTCTGAATATCTGAAGAGTGTCAATGAGAGGACACTTTCGGCATATGAGAACCAGGAATACCAGTTCGAGGACCTTGTCGAGCATCTGAACATTGTAAGAGATGCAGGGAGGAACCCGCTTTTCGATGTTATGTTCAATGTCCTGAACATGGGTGAAGGTAAATACGGGTCTGACATGGACGGTCACGGAAAACATACTGACTCTGTTGCCAAGTTCGATCTGACTCTGAATGTAATTGAAAGAAATGATTCAATAGAGCTTAACGTAAATTACTGCAGCAGACTTTTCGAAGAGAAGACAATAGACGGATTTTTCGGATATTTTATAAGGATACTTGAAGAAATTGATCTTGTAAGAAAGTTAAGCGGGATCGAAATCCTGAGCCCGGAAGAGAGATCATATCTTATTCATGAGCTAAATGATACAAAAGCCGATTATCCGAAAGATAAAACGGTGTATGAACTTTTTGCTCAAACTGTCCGGAAATACCCTGAAAGGACAGCTCTGGTTTTTGACGGTAACGGGATGAGTTACCGTGAGCTGGACGAACGTTCTAACCGCCTTGCCCGTAAGCTTAGAGAGCTTGGAGTAAAGCGGAACGATATAGTCGGTATCATGACTGACAGATCGTTCGAGATGATAATCGGTATACTCGGCATACTTAAATCCGGCTGCGGTTATATGCCGATAGATCCCGCATATCCTTCAGAGAGACGTCTTTACATGTGCGATGACAGCGGAACGAAGGTGCTTTTGAGTACCGGAAAGATATATAAAGAATTCGGATACAAAAGTACAGTACTTATGATGGATGAGGATAGTTCGTACTCAGTAGATCCCGGTCCGCTTGAAAAAACGAACGAACCGTCCGACTTATGCTATGTTATCTATACGTCGGGAACGACCGGTAAACCTAAAGGCACTATGATATCACACAGATCCCTTATAAATTTATGCTGGTGGCATAATAAGGAGTTCGGTGTAACTGAGAATGATATCGCTACTCTTTATGCCGGCGTGGGATTTGATGCATCCGTCTGGGAACTGTTCCCGTACATTCTTAAAGGGTCGCAGCTGCACGTGATACCGGAAAATATCAGGATGAATGCTGAAGAAATTAACAGATATTATGAAAATAACGGCATTTCAATATCATTTCTTCCTACACAGGTTTGCGAGCAGTTCGTAAAATATGACAACAACTCTTTGCGGATTTTACTGACCGGAGCCGATAAGCTTAATTATTTTGAAAAAAGGAAATATGATCTTATAAATAATTACGGACCGACTGAGAATACCGTAGTCACGACAAGTTTCCTTGTCGGGAAAGATTATAACAATATACCGATCGGCCGGCCGATATCAAACACGCAGGTATATATCGTTGACGGTGATCTTCGTCTTCAGCCGGTCAAGTCCGCAGGAGAAATACTGATAGGCGGTGACAGTATAGCCGACGGATATCTGAACAGGCCTGAACTGACAAAAAATAAGTTCATCTGGTGGGATCCCGAAACAGGAATGAAATACGATTGCCGCGAAAAACCGTCCGGAACTGTTCGCGTATACCGCAGCGGGGACCGCGGACGCATTCTGGAAGACGGCAATATTGAGTTCCTCGGCCGGATCGACACTCAGGTAAAGATCCGGGGGTTCCGTATTGAGACGGGAGAGATAGAGAACAATCTGCTTAACACTGACGGAGTAAAGGAAGTTGCGGTAATTGCGAGAGATGCCGGGAACGGAGATAAATATCTTTGTGCTTATATAGTTAAAGATAAAGAAATCGACAATAAATATCTCAGGCAGAATCTCTCGGAAAACCTGCCGGATTATATGATACCATCGCACTTCGTTTTCCTGGACAGTATACCTTTAACTTCAAACGGAAAGATCGACCGCCGGTCGCTTCCGGCCCCTGATATCCCGGCAAAGAAATACATTGCGCCCCGTAATGAAACGGAAACAAAACTTGCAGGTATCTGGTCTGATGTACTCGGTGTTGATAAAGAGATGATAAGTATAGATTCTAACTTTTTTGATCTGGGCGGACACTCGCTGAAAGCTACAGTACTGATGTCAAGAGTACATAAGGAATTCGATGTCAGATTGTCATTGGCAGAATTATTCAGATATCCCGAAATAGGTTTTACTGCAGACATCATCATGAACCTGCGGAAGGATAAGCATTATGCAATTGAGAAAGCTCCTGTTTTGGAAAGGTACAGAGTGTCGTCGGCGCAGAAACGGCTTTATTTTCTTTATTTAATGGATCCCGGTAATACTGTTTACAATATGCCGCAGAAAATAGATGTAAGCGGTTATGATCCGGATGATATTGAGAAAGCGGTGGAAAACCTTATAGAAAGGCATGAAAGCCTGCGAACTTCATTCGAACTCTATGAAGACGAACCTTTTCAGATTATACATGAGAAAGCATTTATCCGCTTAGAAAAATTTGAAGCGGCAGATGAAATTGCGGCGGATGAAATATTCAATTCGTTTATAAGGCCGTTCGATCTTACTAATGTACCGGTTTTAAGAACAGCTGTCATTCTGATGCCTGACGGAAAGAAATTTCTGCTGATCGATATGCACCACATCATATCGGACGGTGTTTCCATGGATATCCTCAGAAAAGATTTCTTAAAGTTCCTTTCGGGAGAAGGACCCGAACCTCTCATTCTTCAATATAAGGACTACAGTGAATGGCAGAACAGTACCGCGCAAAAAGAGGCAATGGGCAGACAAAGAGATTTCTGGACTGAAATATACAAGAGTGAAATACCTGTTCTTGAACTTCCCTATGATCATCCGAGACCGGTCACTCAGAGCTTTGAAGGAGCTTCAGTTAATTATAAGATCGAAAGCAAACTTACCAGTAAACTTAGAGATGTCTGCAAAGCAAACAGTGTCACTTTAAGTATGCTGCTGCTGAGTGCTTTCAATATCCTTTTATCAAAATTAAGCGGACAGGAAGATATAATCGTCGGGATTCCTACGGCCGGACGTCGTCATGCCGATCTTGAAAAAATAATGGGAATGTTCGTAAATACACTTGCCGTCAGGAATTTCCCTGAACACAAAGCCGGATTCGAAGTATTCCTGTCGGGTTTAAAGGAGCGGACACTTGCGGCATATGATAATCAGGAGTACCAGTTCGAGGACCTGTTAGAATATTTGAAGATCGAAAGGGACCCCGGACGGAATCCGCTGTTCGATGTGATGTTCAATGTTCTTAATATCAGCGATGAACAGCTCATGTCCGATGTGACTGAATACGGGATACATACCGAAAGCAGCTCAAAATTCGATCTGACATTGAATTTAATTGAAAGAGATGATATCATAGATTTGAATATTTCATACTGCACAGGGCTTTTCGAGAGCTGGACGATCGACAGGTTCATGCAGTATTATTTAAATATTCTCAGCGGTATTGCGCCCGGAAAACGGATCAAAGACATAGATATGTTGTCTTTCAGTGAAAAGAACCGGATATTAAATGAGTTTAATGATACCAAAACTGACTTTCCGGATGATAAAATGATACATGAGCTGTTCGAGGAGCAGGCGGAAAAAGATCCCGATGCCATTGCGCTGATATTCGGTGATGAAAAAATGAGTTACGGTGAACTCAATTTTCTGGCAGACCGGATCGCAGTGAAGTTAAAAAATAACGGCGCGGGAAGGGATGTCATCATAGGGATAATGGCTGACCGTTCTTTCGAAATGATAACAGGTCTGCTGGGGATTATGAAATCCGGAGCGGCATATCTTCCGCTTGATCCGGATAATCCCGCTGAGAGAACAAATTACATGATCGAGGATGCATCCGTTGACATTCTGGTGACACAGGAAAAGTACAGAAATTCATCTGCGTCCGGTAAGGTTCAAAGGGTTATATATCTGAACGATATGGATACGGACATTGAATGTGATACTGTTCCGCGCCCGGCTGGTAAACCTGAAGATCTTGCGTATGTCATATACACTTCCGGAACAACGGGAAAACCGAAAGGTGTTCCGGTTCAGCATAAAGGGGTGGTAAATACCCTGTCGAACAGAAAGAAAGAATATGATCTGTCATCTTCGGACACTGAGCTTCAGCTGTTCCATTATACATTCGACGGGTTCGTAACAAGTTTTTTTACTCCTCTGATATCAGGCGCCCGTATCGTTCTGGTCAGAAAAGAGGATATCTCCGACGTAAACAGGCTTGGAAATATCATATCAGAGAACAGTGTTACCAGTTTTATCGCTGTTCCGCCGCTATTCAGAATGATACTTGAGAATGCTTCATACGATAAATTTAGGTCATTGCGTTCTGTTACTCTGGCAGGGGATGTTGTAAGTCAGAACCTTCTTGAACTATGCTCGGAAAAACTGGGAAATGTCGAGATAAATATCGAATACGGTGTGACGGAAGCGTCCGTAATGAGTACGATAGCAAGAGATCAAAAAGCCGGCGGAACGATAACAATAGGCAGGCCCGCAGGTAATAACCGTATATACATACTCGGTATTGACAATATGGTACAGCCGACAGGTGTAAAGGGTGAGATATGTATTGCGGGAGCCGGGCTTGCGAGAGGCTATCTGAAGAGACCGGAACTGACAGAGGAGAAGTTCATATGGTGGGAACCGGAAACAGGAATGCAGTACGAAGACAGTTCAGAGCGTCCCGATGCGGTCAGGCTGTACAGATCAGGCGATTCCGGCAGGTTGCTTCCTGACGGACGGATCGAATTCCTGGGGCGGATCGACGATCAGGTGAAAATACGGGGATTCAGGATCGAATTGGGAGAGATCGAAAGCAGTCTTTTAAATATACCGGGAATACAGGAATGCGTTGTAGCCGCAAGAACCAGGGACGGTGAGAATTACCTTGCTGCATACGTAGTAACCAATACCGTTATCGATCCGGGTAAAATAAGGGATGAACTGTCCGGATCACTACCCGAATATATGATACCGGCCTTTTATGTCAGGCTTGATTCCATCCCGCTGACATACAACGGGAAAATAGACAGGAGATCGCTTCCCGAGCCGGAGGTGACAGTCAGAGAATATGTGGCTCCCGGAGATGAACAGGAAGAAAAACTCGTTGAGATATGGTCTGAAGCTTTGAACCTGGAAAAAGAAAAGATAAGTACGGAATCGAATTTTTTTGAACTCGGAGGCCATTCGTTAAAGATCATTAAGATAAAGAACCTGATCCAGGAAAGGATGAATGCGGATATCGATATAGTCGATTTCTTTAAATATACTACGATAAGATCACTGATACAGTTTATCAGGGAAGGAGAAGACTGCAGCGGAATTGCCGACAGGGATACAAGTATTAAAAAAGGAAGGGAAAGAATGAAGAACCAAAGATCACGAAGGGAGAGTAAAGGGAGAGTAGAAGATGAACAATGAATACAACGGATATGAAGTCGCTGTGATCGGAATGTCAGCCAGATTGCCAAAATCCGGAAATATAAAAGAATACTGGGATAATCTGGTAAACGGCAGAGATTGTGTCACTCATTTTTCTGATGATGACCTTTCAGCATCCGGTATAAGTGATGATGATTTAAAAAAACCTGATTATATAAAGGCGAACGGTATTCTGGACGATTATGAATATTTTGACGCTCCCTTTTTTAATTACACGCATAATGAAGCCGAACTGATGGATCCTCAGAAAAGAATATTCCTGCAGCTTCTATGGCATGCACTGGAAGATGCGGGGTATGATCCGTTCACAGGAAAGGAGGTGATAGGGGTTTATGCAGGGTTCGGCAAGACTTTCGACTGGGAAGTGAAATGCATGCTGAAAGGCTACGGTAATATCGATCCTTTCACCGCCGAGCATTTAACTTCAAGTCTTTTCACTCCGACACAGGCTTCGTATAAACTGAATCTGAAAGGGCCCAGCTATTTTGCTTATTCAGCATGTTCAACATCACTTCTGGCGATTCACAATGCGGTACAGGCTATTCTTTCCGGTGAATGTGATATCGCGCTTGCGGGAGGATTGACCGTGAATACAAATCAGAAGACCGGATACTTATATGATCCTGAAATGATCTTTTCACCCGACGGGCTCTGCCGTCCTTTCGATTCCGAACCTTCGGGGGTAGTCGGAGGTAACGGGGGAGGTGTCGTCGCACTCAAACTGCTCGAAGATGCAATAAGGGATAAAGATAATATCTACGCGGTCATAAAAGGTTCGGCGATCAATAATGACGGCGACAGGAAGGTAGGGTATACAGCTCCGAGTATTGACGGTCAGGTAGAGGTTGTCAGGAGCGCAGTTCAGGCGGCTGACGTAAGTCCCGAAAGCATAGGGTTCATCGAAACACACGGGACCGCGACCAGGCTTGGCGACCCCATTGAGTTCAAAGCGCTGAATAAAGCTTTTGACACTTCAGAGAAAAATTTCTGCGCGCTTGGAGCCGTGAAATCAAATATCGGGCATTGCGATGCGGGAGCGGGTGTTGCGGGTTTTATAAAAACGGTTCTATGTCTTAAACACAAAAAACTTGTTCCCACGCTTCATTTCAGGAACCCGAACCCTTCTTTGGGGATAGAGAACAGCCCCTTTTATATAAATACGGAATACAGGGATTTTGTAAGCGGGACCGGACTCTTAAGGGCCGGTGTCAGCTCTCTGGGTATCGGGGGAACTAACGCTCATGTAGTGCTTGAGAATTATCCGGATATGAAAATCAAACCGCGCGAAGATAAGGAAGAATTGATAGTACTGAGCGCAAAAACAAAAAAGTCACTTGATTCGTCTATAGATGAATTGTCTTTATTTTTAAAAGATAATAAAGATGCAGACATCAATGAAATGTCATATACTCTGCAGAATGGAAGGCATCATTTCAGCTGCAGAGCGATGTTTACGGCCCGGTCGGCGGAGGAATGTATTGAAAAGCTGGATTGTAAGACAGGAATTTCCCGCTCGATAGTCAAAAGGCCGGTTAGCACAAAGATATTCATGTTCTCAGGTCAGGGATCTCAATATGTCGGTATGGGAAAGGAGCTGTATGAAAAGGAACAGGTCTTCAAGGAAAATATAGACAGATGTTTTATTATTCTGAAAAGTATATTGAACGAAGATCTGCGGGATATCCTGTATCCTGCAGACAGTTCTAAAGTTGAAGAGAATGAGATAAAACTTAACCAGATGAAATATTCCGGTCCTATAAAATTCTCTTTTGAATATGCATTGTCCGTGCTGATGATCCATTACGGGATCGAACCGGATATGTTCATCGGGCACAGTTTCGGTGAATACGTAGCCGCCACTTTATGCGGAGTATTCTCTCTTGAAGATGCCCTTAGAATGTCAGTAATAAGAGGAAAGTTAATGCACAGATCAGCCGACGGTGCAATGATGAGCGTCTCTCTTTCGGAAGAAGAGCTTTCACCGTACCTGAATGATAAGGTCTCTCTTGCCGCAGTCAATACTCAGTCAATGTGCATCGTATCCGGCGAACACGGATCTCTTGATGAACTCTTTAACGATCTTACAGGCAGGGAGATCGAGTGCCTTAAACTGAATGTGCCGAGAGGAGGGCATTCATATCTTATGGACGGAATACTTGATGAGTTCAAGAACGAGATGAACAATGTGAAATTCGGAGAACTTAAAGGAACTTATTACTCGGGAATGCTTGGCAGAAAAGTATCTTCCAGCGAGATCTGCAATCCCGGTTACTGGACGGACCATATCAGGAATACAGTAAGGTTCAGTGACACGGTTTCTGCGATCATGAAGGAAAATGCAGATGCGGTCTTTATAGAGGTGAGCCCGGGAAGAGGATTAAGTCTTTTCGTCGAAACCAATCTGAATAAAGAAAACGGTCACAGGATAACAGCCTTGGTAAGACATAGGAAAGATATGACAGGTGATACAAGATATTTTCTTGAGAAGCTCGGATATCTATGGCTTGAAGGTTGTGATATCCGCTGGGACAAACTTCACAAAGAACGGCCTTGCAGGATTTCTCTGCCCGGTTATTCATTTGATAAATATCTGTTTAAATGTGAAGGGAATCTCATGAAAGAGATAGAAGGTCTGTATTCCAGATTCGGTAATATGAACCTGGCAGAAGAGATAGCGTATGTGCCTTCCGAAACCGAACCCCGTGAAGAAATAATTGAAGAAAACCTGTTCCCGAGGCCGGCTGCTGTAACATCCGTATATATTCAACCCCGAACGGACCTTGAAAAAGACATACAAAAAATATTTACCGATTTCTTCAGGATCAGGGAAATAGGGATTGATGATAATTTCTTCGAGCTGGGAGGGGATTCTCTGAAAGCGATGAAACTGGCTAACATCATATTAAAGAGAACCGGAATTAAACTGACCGTAGCCAAATTCCTGAAATATCCTTCCATAAGGATACTTGCGGAATACATCGGCGGAATGGAAGGAGGACAGGGTACAGATAAAAAAGAAACAGGCGGCAATGGCGATTCAAGAGAAAGGATTAGAATATGATCAACGGTAAAACAGCGGCATTACTTAAGAATTTAAAGGACAGGGACATAATAATTGAAGCGGACGGAAATGAACTGAATATTGATGCTCCGAAAGGTTCTCTGACCTCTGAAATTATTTCTCTCATTAAAGAAAACAAAGGCGAGATTATTGAATTTCTGAATTCACCTGAAAAGAAAAATAAATTCATTGAGATCGAGCCTGCTCCGAAAAAAGATCACTACAGGGTGTCATCGGCACAAAAGAGAATGTATCTGTTCCAGCAGATGGACCTCGGGAACGTCGCATATAATATTCCGCAGATAATTCCTGTTATGGACATCACTCCCGACAGAATTATGGACGCAGCCGGAAAGCTGATCGAAAGGCATGAAAGCTTCAGAACAAGTTTTCATATGGTAAATGATGAACCTGTGCAGAAGATACATGAAAATGTCATTTTCGAACTTGATCACTTTGAAGCTTCCGATAACTCTGATATAGACAGGATATGCCGTTCATACGTTAAACCTTTCGATCTCGGTAAAGCGCCTTTGCTGAGGATCGGGTACATTAAAAATCATTCGGGATCCGGTAATTATATTGTGGCGGATATGCATCATATAATATCTGACGGGATATCAATGGAGCTTCTCAGACATGATTTTATCAGTATTCTTGAGGGCAGGGTCCTTGAACCTTTAAAGCTTCAGTATAAGGATTATTCCGAATGGCAGCACAGTGATGCTCAAAGGGAAGAAATGGTAAAACAGGAGAAATACTGGCTTGGTATATATAAGGACGGTTCTCCGGTTCTTAATCTTCCCAATGATTTTAACAGGCCTGAAGTTTACCGTTATGAGGGAAGTTCTGCCGGATTCAGGATCAATAAAGAACAGACCGTTGCTATCAGAGAACGGTGTCTTGAAGCGAATGTGACCCTGCATACCTATTTTCTTGCGCTTTTCAACATTCTGCTTTCAAAATTGAGCGGACAGGATGATATAGTTGTAGGTATGGCTATCGCAGGAAGGCATCATCCGGGGCTTGAAGATATAATAGGGATGTTCGTTAATATGCTTGCGTTAAGGAATAATCCTTCGGATGATCTCACTTTCGGTGAGTTTCTCGGTGATGTCAATGACAGTATGATGTCAGCTCTTGAGAATCAGGATCTTCAGTTCGATGACCTCGTCGAAAAGATCGGAGGTCACAGGGACCTGAGCAGGAACCCCGTATTCGATGTCGGTTTTATCGTGCTGAAAGCTCCCGAGGGTAATGAAGAGGCGGAATTCAGCGGCAGCATCAGTAAGAGCTCGAAGGTCGATCTTCTGCTCATGGCGGCGGAATCACCTGATTCAATAAACATCAGTCTGGAGTACAATGTGGCTTTATTCAGACATGAATCAGTTGAGCGCTTCCTGAAAGCTTTCAGAAAGATCATAGACAGTACGGATTTCAATCGGAAACTGTCTGAATTCTACATAACCGATGAAGAAGAAAAGAAGCTGATACTGGAAAAATTCAACAGTCCCTGTATTCCTGAAGACCCCCGGTATAATATCGTTTCAATGTTCGACGAACAGGCACTGAGAACACCGGATTCCGTCGCTTTGACGTTTAACGGGAATGATATGTCGTTCCGTGATCTGCATTATGAGTCTAACAGGATCGCGGCGTACCTGCGCGATAATACGAAAGGAAATGAATGCGTAGCCCTTCTTTTCAGGCCTTCGTTCGAGATGATAATATCTATACTCAGCGTGTTGAGGTCGGGGAATCATTTCATTCCCATCAACCCGGATCTTCCGGAAAGCAAAATAGTTCTTATGACCGGAGAATCCGGTTCGTCGGTAATGCTTATTCAGAAAGAGTTCGTAAAACTTGCGGACAGGATACAGTGGAGCTGTTCCGGCCTGAAGAGATATTTGTGTACGGACAGTCATAACGTTTATAAAGAAGAGGAAAGCAGTAATGAGTCGGGAGATCCCGAGCTGTGGGAGATCATAGGTAAAAGAGCGGTGGACGATATCACCGGCGGAGGATGGCTGAACAGCTATACCGGAGAACCCTTTACCAGACAGGAAATGGACGAATACGGACAGAATATAGTACTTAAACTTTCACCGTATATAAATAATGATACAAGGATACTTGAGGTCGGATGCGCGTCGGGAATATCCATGTTCAATCTTGCACCCAAGGCAGGGTTCTATTACGGAACAGATCTTTCCGAAGTAATTATAGAGAAGGACAGGATCGAAGCCGGGAAAAGAGGGATTAATAATATTAAACTGCAGTCGCTTCCGGCTATAGAAGTAGATAAAGTCACCGAAAAAGATTTCGACATAGTTATCATGAACAGTGTCATTCAGTGCTTTGACGGTTACAATTATTTAAGAGATGTGATCAGAAAGTCTGTCTGCCTGATGAGTGATAAGGGTATGATATTCGCGGGCGATATTATGGATCAGGATCTTAAACAGGCCCAGCTGGATGACCTTATCGAATTCAGCAGGAATAACACGGACCCGGAAGTTAAGACGAAGACTGAGCTCGATATAGAACTGCTTGTCTCAAAAGATTTCTGGACAGACCTTACCGCGGAATTCCCGGAGATCAGAAAAGTTGAGTTCAGTAAAAAGATATATACTATCGAGAACGAACTTACCAAGTACAGATATGATGCGATACTTTTCATTGATAAGGATACTGAAAATGATAACGGTGTTCCGGAAAAGATAAAATATCAGGATGATCTCCGGATTCTTGAAAAATACGATAATGGAATTAAAAGTGTAAATATCGAACCTGAAGATCCGGCTTATATAATCTATACTTCAGGATCTTCAGGAGTGCCTAAAGGGGTGATAAATTCCCATTCAGGGATCGCAAATACTTTAAGGTATTTTATAAAAGAATACGGACTCGGCCCCAAAAACACTTCGATACAGCTTATCTCGTATTTTTTTGATGCTTTTATGAGCAGTTTCTTCGTTCCTCTTCTTTCAGGCAGCAGGATCGTTCTCGCGGACAGAGATACGATCCTGTCCGATGATGCTCTCAGAGAGACGATAAATTCATATAATATCGATTATATGGTCACGACACCGTCACTTTTCAAGACCTGTCTTGAAAGATGCACTAAACTGGACCGGATCCCCGAAAAGGTCGTTCTGGGAGGCGACAGGATAGATCACGGCCTGCTGAATACCGTAAAGAAACTGAGCAGGAAGACCGAGGTCATAGTGGAGTACGGAATAACTGAAGCATCAGTAGTATCAACTGTCAACAGACACCAGGAAGGGCACAGTCTTGTTCATATAGGAAGTCCGATCAGAAATACACAGATATTCATAACTGACAGCAATCTAAGACTGCAGCCGGTTCAGGTAGCGGGAGAAATACTTATCGGAGGCGCAGGCGTCGCTCCCGGTTATCTGAGCAGACCTGAACTTACAAAGGAAAAATTCATCTGGTGGGATCCTGACAGCGGGACAGTATATGAAGAAAGTGACAGATCCGCCGAAGCTATACGCGTATACCGCAGCGGAGATCAGGGAAGATGGCTCCCGGACGGGAGCATAGAATTTCTGGGACGTCTTGATGACCAGGTAAAGATAAGGGGTTTCAGGATAGAGACCGGGGAAATTGAAAGTAATCTGCTGGAGATCGAAGGGGTCAGTGAAAGTGCCGTTATTGCGAGGAATGATGATTCCGGCAGTAAGTATCTTTGTGCCTATACTGTGACGGACCCCGGTATTAACGAAAAATATTTAAGGCAGAAACTTTCAGAGAACCTTCCCGATTATATGATACCTTCGTATTTCGTATTTATGGATTCGATCCCTTTAACATCCAACGGTAAGATAGACAGACGCTCTCTTCCTGAACCGATGATCGATGTTAAGGACTATATCCCGCCAACAAATGAAACTGAGAAGAAACTCGCAAAAATATGGTCCGAAGTTCTCGGATCAGAAAAAGATAAAATAAGCTTAGATTCCAATTTTTTCGATCTTGGGGGGCATTCGCTGAAAGCGACGACGCTGATGTCGAGGATACATAAGGAATTTAACGTCCGGATGCCGCTCGCGGATATTTTCAAATATCCCGAGATAGGGCTGATAGCTCCGCTGATAGACGGGATGCAGAAGAGCAGGCATTCAGCGATTGAACCCGTACAGTTCCGCGATCATTATGTGTTGTCGTCAGCCCAGAAACGATTGTATATCCTGGCTGAGATGGAGCCGGGCAATACAGTATACAACATGCCTCTGAAGACCGGGATCAGCGGTCATGATACCGCTGATATTGAAACGGCGTTAAAGACCATCCTGGACCGGCATGAAAGTCTTCGTACTTCTTTTAAAATGGTGAATGACGAGCCTGCACAGATAATTCATGAGAACATCGAACTGGATATTGAAAGATTTTCAGCGTCTGATGAAAATGAAGCGGAAGAGATATTCACCGGGTTTGTACGGCCGTTCGATCTTGGCAAAGCTCCTCTGATCCGGGCGGGAATCATAGAAATGAAGGACGGCCGGAAGTATCTGATCACGGATATGCACCATATAATCTCCGACGGGGTATCTATGGAGATACTGGGCAGGGATTTTGTTTCTGTTCTCTCAGGGAAAACTCTTCCTCCTTTGAGGCTGCAATATAAGGATTACGCGGAATGGCAGAACAGCTCCGGACAGCAGGAATCAGTCAAAGCTCAGGAAAAATTCTGGATCGACATGTACTCTGACGAAATCCCTGTGCTCATCCTTCCATATGATCATCCGAGACCGGTACAGCAGAGCTTTGAAGGCCGAGGTGTAAGTTATGTGATCGGCAGGGAACTGACTTCCCGGGTAAGGGATATCTGCCGCGATACCGAGATAACTCTGAGTACATACCTTTTAAGCGCATTCAGTCTTCTTTTATCAAAACTTAGCGGCAGTAACGATGTCGTGACCGGTATTACTTCGGCAGGCAGACGACACAGCGATCTTGAAGGGATAATCGGTATGTTCGTAAATACTCTTGCGGTCAGGAACGTTATTGACGGGTCATTCACTTATTCGGAATACCTGAGAAAAGTCAATGACCGTGTACTGTCGGCTTATGAGAACCAGGAATATCAGTTCGAGGACCTTGTGGAGAATCTGAACATTGTAAGGGATGCGGGAAGGAACCCGCTTTTCGATGTGATGTTCAATGTCCTGAACATGGGTGACGGTATGTACGGGTCTGACAGGGACGGTCATGGAAAGCATGTTGACTCTGTCGCGAAATTTGATCTGACACTTAACGTGCTTGAAGGCAAAGATATCATCGAGCTTAATCTTAATTACTGCAGCAGACTTTTTAAAGCTGAGACAATAGACAGGTTCTTCGGATATTTTATGAAGATACTTGACGGTGTCGATCTTGAAAAACGTATAAGCGGGATAGATATCTTAAGTCCTGAAGAAAAGCATTATCTGGTCAGAGAGCTTAACGATACTTCCGCCGGTTATCCTAAAGACATGACCGTTCATGATTATTTTGCGGAAAGCGCAGAAAAATACCCTGAAATGACAGCTCTGGTCTTTGACGGTAAGGGTATGAGTTACCGTGAACTGGACGAACGCTCTAACTGCCTTGCCCGTAAGCTTAGAGAGCTTGGGGTAAAGCGGAACGGTATAGTCGGTATCATGACTGACAGATCGTTCGAGATGATAATCGGTATACTGGGAATACTGAAATCCGGCGGCGGCTATATGCCCATAGATCCCGCATATCCTTCAGAGAGACGTCTTTACATGTGCGAAGACAGCGGAACGGAAGTTCTGTTGAGTACCGGGAGAATATATGAGGATTTCGGGTATGACGGAACAGTACTTTTTCTGGATGAAGAGAGCTCTTACTCAGACGACGGCGGCGCTCTTGAAAAAGTGAACGAACCGTCCGATCTGTGCTATGTTATCTATACGTCGGGAACGACCGGCAAACCCAAAGGCGCACTGATCGAACACAGGAACGTGGTCCGCCTGTTCTTTAACGATAAAGCTCTTTTCGATTTTAATGAGACAGATGTCTGGACGATGTTCCACAGCTACTGCTTTGACTTCAGCGTATGGGAAATGTACGGCGCGCTTCTTTACGGCGGGAAGCTTGTCATCATACCTTCCGACACGGCTAAAGACACAGGAAAATATGCCGAACTTCTTGAGTCGGAGAAAGTGACTGTACTTAACCAGACCCCTTCGTCTTTCTACTCTCTTGTCAATATAGATATGTCCGGCGAAGCTAAGAATTACGTTCTTAGATACGTAATATTCGGCGGAGAGGCTCTGATGCCTTTGAAGCTGAAGGAATGGCATGAACGTTATCCTGATGTAAAACTGATCAACATGTACGGCATAACCGAAACGACAGTCCATGTTACCTATAAAGAGATAGGCGATTACGAGATAGAACATAACATAAGCAATATCGGGAAGCCTATACCGACGCTTACCGCCTACGTTGTAGACAGGGATCTGAATCTTGCGGCTCCCGGAGTTGCCGGAGAACTTTGTGTCGGTGGAGACGGCGTATGCCGCGGTTATCTTGACAGGGAGGATCTCACTAACGAGAAGTTCGTGGAGAGCCCGTTCGTAGAAGGCGAACGTCTTTACCGCACCGGTGACCTTGCTAAACTTCTTCCTGACGGAGAGCTTGAATACATGGGCCGGATCGACAGCCAGGTGAAGATACGGGGTTTCAGGATAGAGACGGGCGAGATCGAGAGCTGCCTTCTTAAGATAGACGGTATCAGTGAGAGCGTTGTGATCGCAAAGGACGATAATACCGGCGGCAGGTATCTCTGCGCATATATAGTCAGTAGTAAAGATACTGATGACAGTGATATAAAAGCTGGACTTTCCGGGAACCTTCCTGAATACATGATACCTTCATACATAGTGCGTATTGACAGCATACCTCTCACATCTAACGGAAAGATCGACCGCCGCTCATTGCCTGAACCTGAGATAGGAGTGGTAAATGAATATGTCGCCCCGGGAAATGAGACAGAGGAGAAGCTTGTTGAGATATGGTCAGAAGTGTTGGGATTAGAGAAGGAGAAGATAAGCATAGACTCGAACATTCGCTTAAGGCGGTTAAACTGATCTCAAAATTGAGCAGTGAGTTTAAGACGGAAATCCCATTCAGTATCGTATTCGAAAGTCCCACGGTAATGAAGCAGGCAGTAAAATTATTAAAAATGGATAAGAACATCAGCCCGGTTTCGGATTATTATGATTTTAACACTGAAAAAAGAAAGATACTGTACATTTTCCCGACGGTCGTATCATACGGACTTACATTTTACGATCTTTCAGTCAAAATGCCGGAATACAGGTTTATCGCTTTTAATTTCATCGGTGAAAGATCCGGATCAGATAAATACGAAGATACTGTAAAGAGATTATCGGGAAATGATGAGGTCATTTTTCTGGGTTACTCCGCATCTTATGCGCTGGCGATCGAGACAGCCGGGAAACTTTTAAAAGACGGAATAAAAGTATCAAAGATCATTCTGCTTGACAGCAGGATATTAAGCAAAAGTGATCTTGAAGGGACCGCCGAGAAACTTACGGCCGGTCTGAAAAAATATATTGAAGAAAATAACATGGACGTATCGGAAGTTAAAAGGAAAATGGATGAGCATGTAGCTTATATAGAAAACTGGAAAATTCCTGAAAAGATCGAAACACCTGTTTATATAATCAGGTCTGAGACCGGCGATTATAACGAACAGTTATCTTTCGGGAAGATGACCTGCGGAGATTTTAAGATCATTCAGGGGGCCGGGCAGCATACGGAGATGCTCTCAGAACCTTTTATCAATTATAATTCGGATATAATAAGAAACTTATTAAATGGTGACATTAATGATGAAATAACCGTATATACATCTGTAAAAAACAACACGAGGTGATATTATGAGGAACAAGATCATCTTCATTTCCGGGGCTAACAGCGGGATAGGGAAGGCATGCGCCGAAAAATTCGCAGAAAGCGGAGCTAAGCTTATTTTATGCTCAAGGGACATAAATAAACTGATCAAAGTCGCCGACGGGATCAACAAAAAACATAAGACGGAAATACTTACGTATAAGTTGGATGTAAGGGACAGGGAGAAAGTTTCGACGGTGATCAGCGAACTTCCTAAAAAATGGCAGAAGATAGACATTCTGATCAACAACGCCGGAGGCGCTCTGGGGCTGGAAAAATTTCAGGACGGGAACATTGACGACTGGGACGAGATGATAGATTCCAATGTTAAAGGACTGCTTTATCTGTCCAGGAATATTCTGCCGCTGATGATAAAGAACGGGAAAGGGCATGTGATAAACATAGGTTCGATCGCGGGAGTCGCCGCATACCCGAACGGAGCGGTGTACTGCGGAGTGAAGGCTGCGGTCAGGCTGATCAGCGACGGTATCCGATTAGATACGGTCGATACTCCGGTCAGGGTAACGAACATACAGCCGGGTCTTGTTGAGACTAACTTCAGTGTAGTGAGGTTTCATGGGGATAAAGAAAGGGCGAAAAAAGTTTACCAGAACATTAAAGCTCTGACCGCTGAAGATATCGCCGATCTAGTTTTCTATTCTGCAAGTGTTCCGGCCCACGTCCAGATCTGCGAGGTGACCGTTACTCCGGCCGCGCAGGCTTCAGCGACGGTAGTGCACAGAAAATAGAATATCAGTGACCTTCTTTTTTCTTATATACGCCGGGATAAAGTTCCGCCGCGCAGTCCGGACAGAGCCCGTGTGAGAATTTAGCTAACGAGTGATCGGCAATGTAGTGCTCGATCTGCTGCCACTGGTCCTTTGTAGTTTTGACTTTCTTGCAGTTCGCGCATATGGAAATAAATCCTTCAAGCAGTCTGATGCGTTTATACAGCCTTCTCAACAGAATTATCTGCAATGCCATTACCATAACGAAAATGAAAATTTCAATACCGATCTCCCCGTATCTCTGGTTGTACGTGGTCGGAGCGTCATTGAACAATATGCGGGGAATATCTACGAACTCGTTGCCGACAGTGAGTATCAGGAACAGAAAAAGGATCGCGGACTGGTACATCGTCATTCTGAAAAGAGTACGGTTCTTCATGGCAGGCCTTCACTTATATGTAATTTATTCTGAAACTTCGATCTGTTTTACTTGATCCGGAAAAGTAAGTTCCGCTATGGCTGCAACAGATTTTATAAATCTGTTATCTCGACTGTCCCGACGGCTTTTTTTACAATAGCTTCTATATCGACTTTCTTTTCCTCTCTTTCCAGATTGTGAACTTTGGATTTAGTGTTCGGATTGGGCGGAAGGAAAAGCGTACAGCAGTCGTCGTAGGGAAGGACTGATATATCGAAAGTCCCGATCCTTCTGGCTATCTCGATCGTCTCCTCTTTATCGTAGCATATCAGCGGCCTTAATACAGGAAGCTCGGCTATCGTGTCAATACAGTGCATGTTCTCGAGGGTCTGGCTTGAGACCTGGCCGAGGCTTTCGCCGGTGAACAGCGCTTTGAACTCATACTCTTTCGCGATCCCGTTGGCTATCCTCATCATCATCCTTCTGCCGAGAACAACGAAATACTGTTCGTCCGTGAGCTTTTTGAGCATCAGCTGAGTTTCTGTAAAGTTGACCGTGAATATCCTGATGCCTGTCTGATAATTTTTAAGTTTCTTAGCCAGATCGAATACTTTCTCTTTTGCTTTTTGCGAAGTGTGCGGGGGAGAGTGAAAATATATGCAGTTCAGGTAGCATCCTCTTTTTTGGGCGAGGTAACCGGCTACAGGTGAGTCTATGCCGCCCGAAAGAAGAAGCCCGACTTTGCCGGAAGTACCGACCGGAAGACCTTTCAAACACTGATGTTTTTCAGAATAGACGATCGTGAAATCCTGAAGCAGCTCGACGTAAACGGTCATATCGGGATTGACGAGATCGACTTCAAGATGCTGGAATTTCGTCCAGACCGCCGATCCTAAGTCCGAAGCTATCTGAAGTGATGTTTTCGCGAAATTCTTGAAAGGTCTTCTTACTTCGATCTTAAATGTCTTCGGGTTATTAGCTTTGATCTCAAGTTCCGCCTGTCTTATGCACTCTTCTGCGATCTTTTCCATATCATTTCCGATCTCGATGCCCGGACTGATGCTGTTAAGGCCGAATATCCTTGTTCTCAGCTTTTCAGTTATAATATTTTTTTCCGCTTCATCAGCTACTTCAGCCTCGAACAGGAACCGGCCGAAAAGCTTCACTTTCCTGACCTTATGGTCTCTCAGCACGGCATAACAGTTCTTGATGGCCATGTCCTCAAAGAAGCGCCTGTTCTTTTTCTTGAGCATCAGCTCGCCGTATTTTATGAGGTAAATTATTTTCATAGTTTTCCCGGTGATTTTTTTCTGTAGAACAGCCCTGCGGCAAGGACGGCTCCGTTCAACAATAACAGGAACAGCGCGAAATATCTTCCGTAGAGTGTATAGAATGTCAGTTCGCCGTTCAATGGTACGCTGACGGTCTTCTGTGTGTTTTTTTCGTTATAGAAAAGTATCCGCTGTTCGCCTGTCGGCAGGAAGACAGAATTCTCCGCTTTGTTCGCGAGCCTTACTATGCTTCTTCTGTTCTCAATCGCCCTGAAAACGTTGAACCTGCTGTGCTGGTATACCTGCCGCGTGTTCTCATACCACGCGTCGTTCGACACATTGACTATGAATTGTGATCCTTTACGGACGAGGGAAGCATTGTAGTAGGGGAAGAGGGCCTCATAGCAGATGTTGGTGTGGAATTTATTTCCGGAAGTCATTTCGAAAGGAGCGTTATTATCGCCTTTGTCAAAATTAGCCTGACCCAGAGATATCTCCTTCAGAAAAGTCAGCGCCCATGCGAACGGGAAACTTTCGCCGAAAGGTACAAGCTTTCGTTTGTCATACCTGAATTTGCTGTTGTTCTGATCGAAGAAAAATACGCTGTTGTATTTTTTGAACGATTCGGTTTCCGGGAAATAATCATATCCAAGTGATCCGATACAGAGGTCTGTTTTTTTATCAGCTGCGAAAATAAGGAAATCGCCTATGTACGACGGACTGTTCTCAAGGTATTTCGGGAAATTGCTTTCGCCCCAGATGATGAGGTCGGGATCTTCAAGCAAAGCAGCTTCGCTGAGCTTCATCTGGTTTTCGATTATCGCGTTAAAGTTCTTCTTTTCCCATTTGTATTCCACATCGAGCCCGGGATGTATAAGCGATGCTTTGATAGTGTCCGCATTTTCAAGCTGACTGTCAATACTTCCCATTCTGAGCCATCCGAAAATTATCAGCCCGAAGAAAAGCAGTAGTGCTGCCTGAAGTCTTGTGTAAGTTCTGAAGGAGTCTTTTATCAGAAGGTATTTGATCGAGCTGTACAAAAGTATCGAAATATAAAGAACAGCCATAGAAACAGAAGTTACGCCGAAGTATTCCGCGATCTGAATGAACTCCGTTTTACCCGTCAGCGTATGAGCCAGATATGTCCACGGAAAAGCGAGTTCCTCAAAAAGCATCGCCGTTTCCATCCCGCCCCATATCAGAGGCAGAGTCCATATCGCCCGTTTACCGAACAGTCTGCGCGAATATTTGTAGATCAGGCCGAAAAGCGCATAGTACGAAGCGCTGACCAGAAACAGTCCGAATCCCGATACTATCTTGATCCATGCCGCATCAGCTCCGGAATTTGAAAATATCCACCAGCAGGAAGCGACCGTCAGCGCCAACCCGAACAGGAAACTGTACCTCACGGACCTCTCAGGATTGGTATAAAGCGCGTGGACCAGCGGGATCATCAGCAGAATAACCGCGTAAGTACTCTGAACCGGCGGGAACAGTAAACCTGTGATTAGACCGGAAACGATAACTGCTATTATTAGTCCCAAATTCTGCTTCAAGTAATACTTCCAGAATAATAAAGCTGAAATATACTAAACTTCCGTGAGTTAAACAAATTCTCTTTTTCGATAACCCCCAAGTTTTCGCTTGCATTTCAAATCATCTCCATTTACATTGATACCGATAAATATGAGACATTAAGTGAAAAACAGGTTGGCGTTACTGATATTTCCATAATATCATCGGGATTAAATCTTGGTGTTTAGCCAGACGTTGGCGGACATATTGTTTTTTAATCTCTTATACATGGGGGGTAAAATTTATAATCCACTGTTTTTTATAAGTCTAATACTTTTTTCTAATTGCTTTTTTATTTCTGAAATTGATGGTAAATTTATGTTAGAAGGATTTTCAATTTCTAGTTTTAATAATCGTTTTTTTGTAACCCATCTACCGTATGAAAATCTCCATCCGTGTAAATTTATTTGTGCAGCATAGTAAAATAATTGTCGTATGCTCATTTCAATTTTAGGTATAAGCACTAATATCGCACCATGACTTCGAGCAACAAACGGGGTTATCTGAACCGTTGCAAAACCAAATGACGATAATGTAATACACGGTTTTCTATAAGTAATTTTATCATCATCTTCATCAATAAATTTTTCCACTCCGTTGTTGCTTGATGTACTCGTTATAAATGGAATTTTACCATCACCGTATTGTTCAATATTCTTTGATTTCGCATTTTCTATTGTAAATAGTTCCTCAAATTTTTTATTTTTTTCAATCATAATGTCAACTTCAGTGTTTAATTTTGTTTTACTAAAAAACGGATTGTTAATGAGGAATTCTACTAAACGTATATGTGATAATGTCATTTGGTGATTGATTTCGGATATTTCATGTTTGTTTTCTTTCAGATAATATTCCGGAGCACATTCTAAATCATTGTCATTTAAAATTGGTTCAATTGCATAAATTCTTGGAATATGTTTTTTTGCAGGTGTTTCGCCATATAAAAAATTCTTTAGAGTTGACGCAACATCTTCAATATTTCCAGGATCTCGTTTTAACATTACACCCTTTTTCTTAATATATCCATCGGTTATCTGCCCCCAGTAAACATCGTTCTTAAAATTATGTGCTATTCCTTTCTGTATTATTACACAAGAAGTATGAACACCTACTGGATAAAATAAATCTTCTGGTAGTTTAACTACAGCTTTTAATGTATTGTGTTTTAATAACTCTTCTCTCCATTGTTTTACTTGTTTACTTTTAAACATTATAGGACTTGGTAAAATTGCGAATAACATACCACCATCTTCCATTTGAGATAGTGCATAATCAATAAATTTATATTCCTTTTCATCACCTTTCTTTAAAGCAAATGGTGGATTCATTAGCACTTTTGTTATTATTGGTTTTGTATTTTTCTTGCCAACCCTTTTTTCATATTTTCCGGTTTGATGCTCATGATCAATAATTTTAATAATATTTTTTTGAAAACAGTTACCCTCACTCATATTATTTCTACCATCACCCCTAAATATCATATTTACAAGTGCTAAAGAAACAACCTCATCATCTTGTTCAATACCAAAAAGATTAAAATTTTTAAAATCATTTATTTGAGAATCTGTAGATGTTTTCTTGATATAATCAAAAGCAGACACTAAAAATCCGCCTGTTCCACAGGTTGGATCAAGTACATAGTCATTATATCTCACATCTAAGATTTTAACCGCAAATTCTGTGATATGTCTTGGTGTTAATACTATCCCAATTTCTTTTGCTCCATTACCATACTTCAGAAATTTCTCATATAATTTTCCAAGTATATCATTTCCAGATGACATTGCGTTTTTAATATCTAATGTTTGCAATTCTTTTAGTGTGTCAATTATAGCGATTCTATATTTTATATGATTTTCTCTACTAGGAGGTATTTCTAACTTAATAAAATTAAAGAAATTTTGTTTATTAACTTCGTTTAATTTTTGATCAATTAATGTGTTTACATTATTCACCAAGGTTGTTGTGTCTTGAATATTCAAATTTATTTCTTGGGATACTGATAAAGATAAAATCAATCCTGCTATAAATCTTGCTCTTTTATTTTTATTTATACCAGCATCATGTAATATTTCATTAATTTTTTCTGCCGAACTTAAATACTTTTCTTCTGGAAAATCAGGAAATTCTAACCAATTTGGTGTTTTATTATTTAAAATATATAAAACCTGTCTCTTTGAAAGTAATGTATCTTTTGGTTTACCATTAAAAAGAATTGTCTCCCATTTTTCATTTTTCAGATATTGATTAATTACTGTATAACCATCTATATCATTACCAGCTATACCAGTAATAATTACACACTTAATTTTTTTGCTTATATTGATTTTTTTTGCATATTGATTTTTTGCATCATCTAATGCTTTATTTATATCTTTCTTATCTCTTTTACCTTCAATTACCCAAAATTCTTCTTCATTTATTTTTATAATAGCTTCGGGCATATCTCTATTTAACATTT
>QKDR01000021.1 GCA_003252515.1 Candidatus Delongbacteria bacterium
GCGCTGTCGGCGGCTTTTTCGGACGCCTGGGACGGAGGGTAGAGGAATAAGTCTTCCGGGATCTCGGACAGGAAGCGCGAAGGCTTGGATTTTGTTTCCTCTCCGTATTTTATCCTGGAACTGCAGGATGAAATGAAAAGCCGCCGCTTGGCTCTTGTGATGGCGACATAGCACAGTCGCCTCTCCTCGTCCACGTGGTCCTCGTCGAGCGAGCGTTTGTGCGGGAAGATGCCTTCCTCGAACCCGGCGATGAACACGTTCTCGAATTCGAGCCCTTTGGAAGAGTGTATTGTGAGCACTATCACCTGCTCGCCGCGCTCGGTGTCGTCACCGTCCTGGATAAGCGCGATCTTCTCAAGAAAGCCGTTGAGGGTCGCGTTCTTAGTCTGGTCCTGATATTCCTTTACGGAAGTGAGCAGCTCCTCCACGTTCGCTTTCCGGGAGTCGGCGCCCTTGAGGTTCTCTTTTTCGAGGTAGGCGTAGTAGCCGGTCATCTGCACTATCCTGCAGGCTGTATCGTATATGTCGTTATTCTCCGAGATGTCGATCATTCCGGTCACCAGGTCTAAAAATTCGCCGATGTTGTGGTGCTTTGAACTGGCGATCGTGTCTATCTTTCTGAAATCTTTCAGAGCTTTGAAAAAAGTTATTTTATTCTGTTCGGCGTAATTCGAAACTTTGAACACGGTGTCCTCGCCGATGCCGCGTTTGGGCGTATTGATTATCCTTAAAGCCGATACTTCGTCCGAAGGGTTGACGATGATGCTAAGGTATGCTAATATATCTCTGATCTCCTTCCTTTCGTAGAATTTGTAGTCACCGACGATCTTGTAGGGAATACGGTTCGCTCTGAAAGATTCCTCGATCACCCTTGAAAGATAGTTTGTCCTGAGAAGAACCGCGAAGTCCGAGAATTTCGATCCGGAATCTTTAATTTTCTCGCTGATAAGATCTGCTTCGTGCTTTTCGTTGAGAGCGGTGAAGTATTCTATCGGCATGTGCGTTTTAAGATGCGTTCGGACTTTCTTCTGCTTGCGTTCGGTGTTATTGTTGATAATTGCCGAAGCTGCCTTGAGGATGGTCTCGGTCGAACGGTAGTTTACGTCTAGAATGATTATTCTGCAGTTTTTCCAGTGCTTTTCGAAGTCTAAAATGTTCCTGAAATCCGCGCCTCTGAACCCGTAGATGGACTGGTCGTCGTCCCCGACTACGAAGACGTTCCCGTATTTTTCTCCGAGTTTGAGTACGATCCTGTTCTGTACCGGGTTGGTATCCTGGAACTCGTCTATAAGGATGTATCTGTATCTGTCCTGATATTTTTCGAGTATGTCTTTATCGGCGAAAAGCTCCAGTATCTTCAGAAGCAGATCATCGAAGTCCAGTGCATTGTTCGCCTTGAGTATCCTGTCGTATTCGGGCATGATACGCTTTGCGACGCTGGTGATCGGATCGAGTGCGGTGACGGCGTTCAGATTTTCGAAGCGGTTCTTGAAGTATGATATCTTGTAGCTGATCAGCTTAGGATCGAACATGTCGTCGGCGATGTTTAAATTGTGCATCGCCTTCCTGACCGCGGCGTGCTGCTCCGCCGAGCCGTAGATCGAAAATCCCCTTGTATAACCGAGTTTGTCCAGGTTTTCCCGGATCAGCCTGACTCCCAGCGCATGAAAGGTGGAGCAGGACAGCTTGTCGTGATCTTTGACCGACTTCGAAAGCCTTTCGCGCATTTCCTCGGCTGCCTTGTTCGTGAAAGTTACCGCAAGAATTTCTTCCGGTCTTACTCCATGCGCTTCGATCAGTCTTTCGATCCTGCCGATGATGACGCGCGTCTTTCCGCTGCCCGCTCCCGCAAGGACAAGGCACGGACCGCCGAAATGTTCGATCGCCTGTATCTGACTGTCGTTATAGTTCATTGATTTAATTCGTTTCTATCGGGAAGCATATCAGGAAGGCCGCTCCTTTTCCGTACTCGGATTCGACTTTGATCTTTCCTTTGTACGAGTTAACCATCTGCTTTGTGATCACAAGTCCGAGCCCGGTACCTTTACCCGGATCTTTCGTAGAAAAACCTATATCGAATATTCTCTCTATATCCTCAGATTTTATTCCTGTGCCGGAGTCTTTAATATAGAGACATATCTTTCCTGATTTAAGAAGCGTTTTCACCGTAATTTTCTTTTTCTGGCTATTTTCCACAGCGTCTACGGCATTCTTCAAAAGGTTCGTTAGTATCTGATCGAAATGGAGCGGTACGCCTTTCATTTTTGGCAGGTCGTCACAAGGTGTGAAAATTATCTCAAGCGCTTTTGCGTTCTGAAATTTAAGTTTCATGGAATTAATATTGTTCTCAACAAGCCAGTTCAGATCGAATTCCACAGGTTTTTCAGATATAGAATTATTTATCCTGTTGGAGATACTCTTTACCATATTTTCCATTGTGTGCAGACTGTTATCAATAAGTGTCAGTATATTTTCGGCATTAGAGTCGTATCCTTTTGAATGCACAAGCTCATCTTCCAGCAGCTGATAGCCTGTGATGAGAGTCTGAAGAGGACTGTTCAGGTCGTGAACTATAGAAGCGGAGAACTTACCGAGCTCGTAAAATTTTTCCATGTCCATTATCTTTCTGCTTTTGGATAATACTTCATCAAGAAGGTTTTTATTCTTCTGTTCCAGATATTTATTGTTCTCCTCAATAACCTCTTTCATTCTTTTATTCTCAAGACCGTGCTTAACTGACTGAAGCAGCTGATTGACGTCCACTGGTTTAAAGAGGAACGAGAATATATGACCTTTGTTTATAGCTTTTACGATATCTTTTTTGTCGGAATTCCCGCTCAGGATTATCTTGCAGATGTTAGGATAGGATGTATGTACCTGTTCAGCGAGCTCGCATCCCCTCATTCCCGGCATCATTTCATCTGTTATTAGTATGTCGATATTCTGTGAGGACAGTATGTCGCCGACTTTAAGAGGATCGGTCTCTTTAAAAACATTGAAATACCGCTTGAGGACCATTTCGAGTGACTGGAGTATCATGGGCTCGTCGTCAACTACAAGGATCGAGGCTTTTACATCGTCCTCATGTTCACTTTCGAATGAAATACTGTGCATAAAGATCAACTCCGCGGGAAATATAAACGTATATGTATTGTAATAAAATAAAGGTGTAAAAACAAATGTTATTTAAAAAAAAAGCCGGCATAAACCGGCTTAAAGAAATGAATGATACCGCACTCTTATTCTTCAGGAACCACTTTAAGGGAAATCTGAATATCCAGATCGGAATGAGCTTTATAAGATATCTTGTATTCTCCGAGGTGCTTGATGTTCTCTTCGAGATGTATTCTTCTTTTATCGAGCTCGATGCCGGATTTCTTAAGTTCATCGGCGATATTCTGTGAAGTGACGGATCCGAAAAGTTTGTCTTCCTCACCGACTTTCATAGCTATAACGACAATCTTCTCGTCAAGCATTTTCTTAAGAAATTCTTCGGATCTCTTTACCTGAGCTTCTTTATATTTTTTTGATTTAGTACCTTCTTTGTATCTGTTCATGTATGCATCGGTAGCGGGGAATGCTATATTATTCGGTATGAGATAATTTCGCGCGAAACCGTCCTTAACCTTTACTACTTCACCGGCTTTTCCGACTTTTTCCAGATCCTGTCTTAATATGATCAGCATTTATTATCTCCTTTTTTATCTTGCGGTGTTGTCTACGAACGGAAGAAGAGCGATCACTCTGGCTTTCTTTATCGCGTTCGTAAGCATTCTCTGATGCTTTGCGCAAACACCTGAAGTTCTTCTCGGTATTATCTTTCCCTGTTCGGTAGTGAATTTGGTGAGCTGCTTGTCGTTCTTGTAATCTATATAGACCACATTCTCTTCACAAAACCTGCAGATCCTTTTCTTTTTATCCTTAATCATTTTATCCCTCTTGTCGGTTTAGTTTTCTTCTTTGGCAGTTTCAGCGGCAGCGGCGGCTTCTTTCGCAAGAGTTCTGGCTGCTCCGTCAAGATCGAGCTTTTCCTGTTTCAGCGCTCTTTTGTCTATTGCTGTCGTCATATAACGCATGACCGAAGAGTTCAGGTTCATGTCGTCGACAAGCTTCTGGGGGATCTTATTCCCGGCATTGTACTTGTAAAGAACGTAATATCCGGTGGGCTTTTTGTTAATGGGGTATGCGAGTCGTTTCTTTCCCCACTGGTCAACGGCGATTATTTCACCGTCTGTCTTTATCATTTCCTCGTATCTGGAAATGACAGTGTCGATTTTGTCCTGATCAAGCGTCGGATCAATGATCAGAACGGTTTCGTACAATTTCATTATACCTCCTTCTTTTGGTCTTACGGCCGGCAGAACCGTTCCGCCGGCAAGAATTAACGCGCCAAATTTAATTTATTTTTATGTATATGTCAACTGTTATTTTCTTTGGGATTTCCCGCGTTGAACATGTTCATGGCCCTGTCAATACCGTTTTTCAGGCAGTAATCAAGTGCGTCGGTGCTTTTTTCTACTGAATCCTTAATTTCCGGGATCAGAGCGGACGGTATCTTGGAAAGAACGAGATCCGGCAGAGCTTCAGGATTTCTTGCCAGTACAGAATCGAGCTGATCTGTCCTGAAACCGA
>QKDR01000051.1 GCA_003252515.1 Candidatus Delongbacteria bacterium
GAAGAGATCGAGAAGCTGTATAGTAAAGCTAAAGAAGGATACGATATCGTATTTGCGAGAAGAGCTGAAAGAAAGGACGGGTTCCTGAAAAAACTGTCTTCAAAGATTTTCTATATTGTTCTGAGCTATCTGACTGAAACAGAACAGGACGAAACCATAGGTAATTTCGGGATATACTCAAGAAAGGCTGTTCTGGCGGTTCAAAGCCTGAAAGACAATCTGAGATATTTTCCCGTCCGGATAAGATGGGTGGGTTTTAATTCTACTTCAGCGGACGTTGAACACAGTCCGAACAGCGAGCGAGGATCTTCGTACAGCTTCCGTAAACTTTTTAATATGGCTCTGGATGTAATGCTGGCGACATCGAACAAACCTCTTAAGCTTGTCGTCAAGCTGGGAATGCTGATCTCGGCGGGATCGTTCGCCTTCGCGATCTATCTTCTCATCAGAGCTCTTTCCGGGGGTTATCTTATTGCGGGATGGCCAAGCCTTATCGTATCCATATGGTTCCTGTCCGGGGTAATTATTCCTATTCTGGGTATAATCGGGCTTTATGTCGGCAAAACATTTGATGAGACTAAGAAAAAACCGTTTTACATCATTAAGGAAACAACCGGGTATGACAGATAAAAAGATCAAAATAACCGAAGAACAGGAAAAACTTCTCCGGAAGATAGCATATCAGATCGCTTTGAGAGGCATGACCGCGCCTACAATATTTTTCCTCGAATCGGTGCAGCCGCTGAATTATATCGGAAGCCAGTTCATGGCATACCTCGAACCGTTCCTTACATTTTTTATTCCCAGGGACGCGTATAACGACATCCAGCAGATACTCGAGCAGCGTAAGGGCATAGACTATTTCCTGACCATTCTGGAAGATGAAGAATTTAAAAAGCAGGAGCACGATAAAAAGATCAAAGAAGACATGAAGAATATCAAAAAGATGGAAAAGATCGCGAAACAGGAAAAGAAAAAACTACTCGAGAAACTCAAGAAAGAAAAGAAATAATCAGAATATTTCTTTATAAAACCTTTTAAATACTATATATTACAGCCGCTTTATTAATTAATGAAGGACAATATCATGCTGGACATTAAATACATCAGGGAAAATCCTGAAGCTATAAAAGCCGGGATAAAGAGCAAGAAAGTCGATATTGACGTAGACGGCCTGTTAGAACTTGACAAAAAGCGCAGGGACATTCTGGGGGAAGTAGAGGTTCTGAAAGCCGAGAGGAATAAAGCGACAGGTCTTATCGCCGAGCTTAAGCGTAACAAGCAGAACGCAGATGATGCCGTACTTAAAAGTCGTGAGATAGGTGACAGGATCACCGGGTACGATGAAGATCTGAGATCAGTCGAGAAAGACATTAAAGATATAATGATGACGATACCGAACTTGCCGCACGAATCAGTTCCTGTCGGAAAAGACGCTGAGGACAATATCGAGGTAAGGCAGGGAGGAGCGAAAAAGGAATTCACTTTCAAACCGAAAGACCACCTCCAGCTTGCCGAAGACCTTGGTATAATGGATTTTAAAAGATCAAGCAGAATGAGCGGGTCAGGGTTTCCTCTGTATGTCGGTAAAGGCGCGACTTTGGAAAGAGCTCTCATCAGCTACATGCTCGATTTTCATATAAAGGACGGATATAAGGAGATCATGCCTCCGATCCTGACGCTTCCCCATTCTATGGAGGGTACTGGCCAGCTGCCGAAGCTCAAAGAGGATATGTACTACTGCGAAAAGGATGATCTTTATCTTATCCCGACCGCCGAGGTAACGATCACAAATATGCACAGGGAGGAGATCGTCAGCGCTGATAACCTTCCCATTTATTATGTCGGATATACGCCGTGTTTCAGGAGAGAGGCGGGAAGCTACGGTAAGGACACGAAGGGGCTTCTCAGGGTGCACCAGTTCAACAAGGTCGAGATGGTTAAATTCGTCAAACCCGAAACTTCATACAATGAACTTGAGGACCTGGTAAAAAGAGTTGAAGGGATACTCGACGCGCTCAAGATACATTACAGGATACTTCTGCTCTGCAGCGGAGATCTGAGCTTTTCTGCTGCAAAGTGCTACGATATCGAAACGTGGTCTCCTGCAGAGAACAAATATCTTGAGGCTTCTTCTTGTTCTAACTTCGTTGATTTCCAGGCGAGAAGGATGGACCTGAGATACAGACCGGAACCTAAAGCTAAACCGGAGTTCGTTCATACGCTGAACGGAAGCGGTCTAGCGACTTCAAGGCTGATGGTATCTATTATTGAGAACTATCAGAACGAAGACGGTTCGATCACGGTACCCGAAGTGCTCAGGAAGTATACGGGATTTGATGTAATAAAGTAGGTTTTAATCACTTTCTTTTGCACGCCCGAAAAGAAAGTGACCAAGAAAAGGGTGTCGCAAAATGTCCAGTTCAGAGCTTCCGGCGCAGACACTTTCAGCCGGAGTAATTTCCCTGAAAATATATATCAGACAGGCGGATCGGTAACCCCTTCCGCTTTTTCTGAACTGATTTTACGAGTATAATAATGAATTATATGTCCAGATCGATGACGACGGGGCAGTGGTCGGATCCGTGAACGTCGTTCATGATGTAGGAGTCTCTGACCTTCGGGAAGAACTCCTTGTTGACGAAGTGATAGTCGATCCGCCAGCCAGTGTTGTTCTTGCGCGCATTGAACCTGTAGCTCCACCACGAATACTGGACTTTATCGGGATACAACGCGCGGAATGTGTCCACGTACCCGGAGGAGACCAGTTTGTCGAGCCAATCGCGCTCAATGCGGAGGAAACCGGAATAGTTTTCGTTTGCCTTGGCATTCTTGAGATCGATCTCGTTGTGCGCCGTGTTGAAATCACCCGAGATAAGAACGTTCCTGCCGGCTTTCCGGAGCTTTTCGAACCTGTCGAGAGCGGCATCATAGTACCTTAATTTAAAATCAAGCCGCTCCTCGCTCATCTGTCCGTTCGGAAAATAGATGTTGAACATCGACGTATTTCCGAAATCGACCTGTATCAGCCTTCCTTCGGTATCGAATTCGCTTACACCGAGCTCATAAATTATGTTATCGGGTTTCTTTTTCGTATAGACAGCCGTTCCACTGTATCCTTTTTTCTCGGCGTATGAAAAGTATGAATGATATCCTTCGATATTCCGCAGTTCGTCTGGAAGTGTCTCGCCCTGAAGCTTCGTCTCCTGAATGAAAAGTACGTCCGGCGACTCGTATTCGATCCACGGCAGAAAAGTTTTTTTCGCGACCGCTCTGAGTCCGTTTACGTTCCAACTGTATACCTTCATATATCCTCCGGTTCGGTTACTTACGGAATAAAGGTAAAATAACCGGATTTATCAAGCAAAAAAAGTGTTGACTTGCAGACGGGAATTGCATATTATTTATTAACCAAAGCCACGGAGGGCTAATATGACGGGAGCTTATTTACTGATCAACACAGCTGCAGGTAAGGATGTTACCGCTCTGGCAAAACTGAAAAAAGTGAAAGGCGTTTCTCAGGCGCATCTCTGTACCGGCCTTCACGATATCATCTGCTTTATCGAAGAAAAAGATCTGAAAACGATGGGCAAGATACTTATCGAAAAAGTCAGAGGTATCGACGGGATAACCAAGACCGTCACCTGCATCGCGGTAGCTTAAATCTCTTTTTTACCATAGTTGACGAGGATGATGCCTGAAAGTATCAGGATTATACCTGCCGCGGTCTGAAAACCGAAAGCTTCAGAAAGTACAATTACCGCCAGAATTACCGTAAATACAGGCTCCAGAAGATAGGCTAATGCTGCTATCGTAGGATCGACTTTTTTCTGAACGTAGAACTGCAGTGAGAATGGGACGAAAGTGGCGAAGACTGCAAGGAAGAAAAGATAGGATGCCATTTTCGGATCCAGAGCTGCGGAAAAGTCGGGTATATTGCCGAATGCTGTAATTTCCACACCCATATATAAAAGGCCCATTATTCCGCTGACAATGAACTGAACGAAGACGAGCGGGAATACGTTCTCCTGCCTTGTGAAATGACTGATGAAAAATATCTGGAAGGCGAAAGTGAATCCGCAGCCGAGTGTGTAAAGATCGCCTTTATTGAAAGAAAGAGAACTTATATCGGTAACCGAAAGCAGGAATACGCCGGTAAAAGCTATAATTACGCTGAAGATCACTTTGGATGTTATCTTTTTTTTCCATAAAACGAGCTCAATGAAAGGCAGGAACAGAATGTACGTCCCGGTAATGAATCCTGAATTAGATGCCGTTGTGTACTGAAGCCCTATAACCTGGAAAAGCATGGCCAGACCGTTCGCGGCACCGATGATCGTACCTTTTCTGATAACAGTGTTGTTCAGTTTTATCTTTTTTCTGTAAATTAAATAAAAAATTATACCCGCGAAAAGGAACCGGACGGATATGAGGAAGCTGACAGAAAAAGTTTCCAGTAATATTTTACCGAAGATGAAAGTACTCGCCCACAGAAGATTTATTAGTACAAGTATGAGTATCATTACGGCTCCGGTTATGCTCATTTTGAAAATGCGGTCAAATTTATGCTATTTCGGGAAATATAGCAAGGGAATTAAGGTTGTGAACAATATTCACAGGCGGGTTCGTGATGGTGCCGTACAGATCCGCAGGCTTAAAGGTTCCTATTATTAAGCGAACGTAGAAAACAGGATTTTTTATTTGAAAGAATGCATCGAAAACCTTATCTTTAACGTCCCGTTCAAACTTAAAAAACAACGGAGAAAGCATGACAGACGATTTGAGGAAGATACCTCCGCACGATCTTGAGATAGAAAAAGCCCTGCTCTGTTGCATCATGATAGACGAAGACTGGAATGAAAAACTTACGGAGACAGACCTTAAGGAAGAATATTTTTATTCTAAGCAGCACCAGTATATATTTCAGGCGGTACTGCATCTTGTTGTTGAAGGGACAAAAGTCGATCTGCTGAGTCTAAAAGATTATCTGCATCAGTCCGGTAAACTTACTGAAGCGGGCGGACCGTCATATCTGGCCGAAGTTCTTCAGAGCGTCCCGACCAGTGCAAATATAAGGCACTACGCAAAAATAGTCGAGAATAAATACCTGCTCAGATCCTTAATAAATATCAGCACCGATTCTATAACAGCCGCATATCGCGAAGAGAAAGACGCCTCGATGCTTCTTGACAAACTGAACGGTGATATTTTCAGTCTTGCCGAGAATAAAAAGAGGAATACTCCTCAGCCGATAGAAAAGGTCGTTATGGAAACATTCGGCCAGATCGAGGAGTGGTCCCAGAAGAAAGGTGACCTTTCCGGAGTAACTTCGGGCTATCATGAACTGGATAATTATACTGCGGGCTGGCAGAAGAGTAATCTTATAGTACTGGCCGCCCGTCCGAGTATGGGTAAGACTCAGCTCGCTCTCAATTTCGCGATAAACGCGGCGAAATCTGAGGAAAGAACTCCCGTAGCCATTTTCTCGATCGAGATGGGCAGGAAAGAGCTTGCGATGAGGCTTTTGTCAATGGTCAGCAATGTGGCATTAAAAAAACTGAGGACCGGAAATCTTGAAGCCAACGAATGGACTACGATCGGTCTCGGCATGGGAAGCCTCGGAGAACTGCCGATCTACATTGACGATTCGTCGTCTCTGAACGTTCTCGAGCTGAGGACCAAGGCAAGGAGGCTGAAAAAAGATAAAAATATCGGATTTATAATAGTTGACTATATCGGACTGATGGAAACGGACTCGGATGTGGAAAGGCATGAAGGTATTTCAAGGATATCAAGGTCTCTAAAAGGACTCTCTAAAGAGCTCGACATACCTATCTTGGTCCTTTCCCAGCTGAACCGTGAAGTTGATAAGAGACAGGATAAAAAGCCGATCCTTTCCGACCTGAGGGAATCCGGAGCTATCGAGCAGGATGCCGATCTGGTAATGTTCATACTCCGTCCCGAATTCTACGGCATCAAGGGACCTGACGGCAGCGACCAGGAAGGTCTGGCCGAGATCATAATCGGAAAGCAGAGGAGTGGCCCGACCGGCTCCGTATGGCTGCATTTCGATAAAAAATATCTCAAGTTCGAGGAAAATATAGATAAATTCGCCGGCGGGAATTACAATCTGTAAACAGACCGGATAAAAATATTTCCTTGACTTATTGGCTTATCTTTATGACATTATACTTTAAAATAAACTGTAATCAGCGAGCGTAATGTATGACCATGAAACAGAATTTTAAAAAAATTAAAAAGTTCCTGACACATGACCTCTGGTTCGTCGAGATCGAGGAGAGTGTTTCGGGAATGAGAAAATTTCTGCTGAAAGAGCTTCAGATGATGGTTCTTGTAGTAAAATCGACGCAGAAGAACTTTCTTTTCAGCCGTGCGTCCGCGCTTGCATTTACAACACTAATATCCCTTATTCCCGTTCTGGCGATCATGTTCATGTTCTTCAAAGCGTTCGGCGGAGAGCTTGTCGAGACAAAGATCAAACCTTTAATTTTTGATTATCTTACAGCCGGGATCGGGGAAAATATCAATACATACCTCGACTCGTTTCTCGGTTCAGCGACGGTCGACACACTCGGAAGCATCGGATTTATATTTCTGCTTGTGGCAGTTTATTCCATCCTGTCCTCTATCGAAGCATCGTTCAACGCAATATGGCAGGTAAACAAGAACAGATCCCCCATTGAGATGCTCAAAACATATCTGACGATCGTTTTCGTATCTCCGATACTGCTGATAATGTCGATGTGGATGACCTCGAGGCTCGAATTTATAATGAACATAGGAGACAGCTTTTTCGAGGGCTTTTCCACGTTCATGCTTTTCCAGTTCATCCCGTACATTCTTGTGACGCTCCTTTTTCTTTTTCTGATAGTGATTATGCCCAATACGAGCGTTAAACTGAAGAACGCGGTAGTGGGAGCTTTATTCGGAGCGTTATGTTTTACGATATTCAAAGCTCTATTCATTCACTACACAAAACTTGCAGTAAGCTACAACGTCATCTACGGATCGATCGCGATACTGCCGTTTTTCATGATGTGGATATATTTCTCATGGATAATAGTTCTACTGAGCGTGGAAATTGTATATGTCAGGCAGAATGTGCATAACCTGAAACATCTGGAAGTGAATATTCTCTCCAACAGGACGGATAAGCTCAGGATAGCTTTTATGATAATGATAAAGATCGTTAAGAACTTCATCGACGGTAAGGAGCAGTTGTCTCAACTTGAGATCAGTGAGGAGCTCGATATACCGATCAGGGAGATAGCGGAATGTCTCTCCGGTCTGGAAAAAAGCGGGATCATTATTGAGATAGCAAGGAAGCCCGATACTTACACTATGAACATTCCTCTTGAGAAACTGACTGCCGGGAAGATAGCGGATTCGGTCGATCAGATGTATATAGAGAATAAAAATTTTAAAAGCGAATCGGCTTTTCCCGAGCTTGCAGAGATCATAAAAGACAATAAACTTATTGCTGATCAGAGTGAACTTCTGACCGCTTTGATCAAAAAATGATCCGAAATATTTTACTGTTATTTTTATTTCTCCTGCTGTTCTCATGCGAGGACAGGATATATGTTGAGAAAAATCCGGATATAATACTACAGGACGGCATTTACATTCTTGATCCTGCGGGGTACGAATACACTAAAGTTATCCTGTCCGACGGCAATTCTGTCTCGGAACTTGTTCCGTGTCGCGAAAGCGCATCTGATCCGGCGGTTCTGTTCAGCGGAGAAGGAAAATATTATGATATGTTCCTGCTGAACGGCGAAGACACCGTCTATATAAAAAACACATGGATAGGTAAGACAGCGAAAGAATGTCTGAACATTACTGTTCTGGATGTGAAGCAGGGAGATTCTTTCATCATCGCGCCGCCGGGAGTAAAACCGTCCGTCATGGACGGCGGATACGGCTCGCTCGGTGAATACGACTGGCAGGGCGGAGGCGTGCAGATATTTGCTGACTGGCTGAAGGAAAAGAGCTTTTACGATCTAAAATATATAATCGAGACCCATCACGATACCGACCACTACGGCGGACTGCTTGATGTCACTTCAGCCGGCGCTTTTTCCTTTGAGGCATATCTTGACAATGCCTCTTCCGTCCTGCCCGGGTTCGGAGACACGCTCCGCTTCGGCGGCGGGGTCAACGGAGTGATCCTCCGTTACGGCGATGTAGCCGGTGATCCTCTGACTTCGGATAATGACAGATCGATCTGCCTGAAGCTCATTTACAAAGATTTTGAAATGATCTTCACCGGAGACATCGAAGAGGACGGAGAGAGCGATATTCTTTCCCGGTCCGTCCTCAACCCCGCCGAACAGTACGAAGTACTGAAAGTCGCTCATCACGGAAGCAGATATAGTTCGTCTGAGACCTTCCTGAATACTGTTTTGCCGCTTTATTCGATCATCTCTTCCGGAGAAGGTAACCCTTTCGGTCACCCGACAGAAGAAGTTATCAATAGACTTGAGAATATCGGAACTGATATTCTGGGAACTGATGTTAACTCAACGATAGAGTTGTATACGGACGGGAAATCGTTACAATTAATTTATACAAAATAAATGCCGGACCGTCCTTAATTTTTTAAGAAAAACCTCTGCGCCACATTAATTAAATGATATTTTGGAGATCATTTCTGCTCGCGGGTGAAGAGTTAAGAGCTTTTTCTTATCAAAAACAGGACTATTCAGCTATAAAAATAAAATAAAAAAATATTTTGGAACTTATCGGAAATGGGTGAAGTATAAGAACCGTAATAAGCACCGAAGCTCACACTTCACATAACATCCTCCTACTCTCTCTCAACAAAAAGCCCCGATTTCGGGGCTTTTTGTATTTCGTCAGATTTCTGTATGCGTCAGTTTTATTTCAAATCCCTTCGCTTTCAGCGCTTTACTGAATTCTTCGGAACAGTAGACCGATCTGTGTCTTCCGCCCGTGCATCCGAAAGACACCTGAAGGTTAGAGTACTTTTTATCAAGATATGACAATGCGGCTTTTTCGATCATTTTAACGCAGTCGTCGATAAAGCTTTTTACCGATCTGTATTCAGAGAAAAATCCCCTGATATCCTGATCAAGCCCGGTAAAGTCACGAAGTTTAGGGTCGTTATGGGGGTTCGGCAGGAACCTGCAGTCAAAGACGAAACCTCCTCCGTCCTCAAAACCGTTCTCCGGTATCCCGCTTTTCTGGAACCCGAATGAATATACAGAGATAGTCAAGTCGTTCATGATCACAATCCGTGTATGGATTCTGAAATGTTATCAGCCAGATCTGAATAAATATTGTTTTTATCCTCTATTGCATACGGTTCGCTTTTTTCCCCGGAACCCATGATCTCCGTATCGAGAGGTATTTGAGCCAGAAGTTCGTATCCGCTTTTTTCAGCGAAATTCTTACCTCCGTCAGATCCGAAAATATAGTGTTTTTTATTACATCCGTCACAGACGAAATATGACATGTTCTCAACGACTCCCAGTACTTTGACCCCCACTTTTTCGAACATATCAACAGCTTTGACAACGTCTATCAGAGACATTTCCTGAGGTGTCGAAACGGCTATCATTCCTTTAACGTGAAGAGACTGTACAAGAGAAAGCTGAACATCGCCCGTTCCCGGAGGAAGGTCTACAATAAAATAGTCAAGTTCGCCCCAGTTTACGTCTTTTATCATCTGCTGAAGAGCGGAATGGATGAGCGGACCTCTCCAGATCGTCGCTTTATCTGGATCAACAAGATTACCTATCGAAAGAGTTTTTACCCCGTGAACAATTATCGGATCGATCTTGTCGCCGGTAGTAGTGACCTCGCCGTATTTCGTGCCGAACATTTTTGCCACGGAAGGTCCGTGAATATCCGCGTCCAGCAGTCCGACCCTGAATCCTTTTTTCGCCAGAGCTACCGCCAGGTTCACGGCTACGGTAGATTTCCCGACACCACCTTTTCCGCTGGCTACGGCCAGGATGTTCTCGGCTGATTCCAGAAGATTTACGTATTCAGCCGGCTTGGTAGCGGCCTGTTTCGGGTTAGATGAGCAGGAAGAGCATCCTTCAGACATATTTACACCTTTGTTAATTTTTAACTTCTACCACCGGATCAAATTTACGAATTTTTTTTTCTTAAATCTATGATATAATTGACAAATCTTATTCTTTAACTTAACTTTATACAAGTAAATAATACGCGGAGTAATGTATATGCTGATGATCAATGAAGAAAGGACTGTGGAAAGGATATGTGAATGGATGGAAAAAGCTTTCAGGACAGCGAGGCACCAGAGAGGGGTTCTCGGCGTCTCCGGCGGTGTTGACAGCGCGGTTGTTGCGTATCTGGCGGAAAAAACTGTCGGCAGTAAGAATCTGCTGTTCGTAAAGTTGCCGTACAGAAAAAGCAGTCCGGCGTCTTTATTTGACGCTCAGAAAGTTATCGACGCGCTTAAAGTCGAATCCAGAACCGTAGATATTTCTTTTATAGCCGACGAATATACAAATGCTCTTTCGGGCGTTGATCCGTACAGGCTCGGAAATATACTTGCGAGGATCAGGATGGCAGTACTTTTCGATATAGCCGCCGAAACGGAAGGTCTCGTTCTCGGAACAAGCAACAAAACTGAAAGATATCTAGGTTACGGTACGCTTCACGGGGATCTCGCCGCGATAATAAATCCAATCGGCGAACTGTATAAAACCCAGGTATGGGCTTTGGCAAAATACCTAGGAGTTCCTCAGGAGATCATAGACAAACATCCTTCTGCGGATCTTGTTGAAGGCCAGACGGACGAGGGCGATTTCGGATTTACATACAAACAGGCGGACGATATCTTAGATGCCGTTTATGACGAGAAAAAAAGCAAACTCGAAGTAACGAATCTCGGCTATAATCTCGATCTGATCGACGAAGTTCTTGACAGGGTCAGGTTCAACGAATATAAAAAAGAAGTGCCGTACATTTTCGATCCGAGGGCGCTGTAAATGAAAGGCAGGGCCGTTTTTCTCGACAGGGACGGCACGGTCAATGTTGATAAGGACTATCTCTACAGAATAGAGGATTTCGAGTTCGAGAAGAATGTTCCCGAAACTTTAAAATATCTTTACGATAAAGGTTATAAGCTAATAATCATATCCAATCAGTCCGGCATCGCCAGAGGTTATTTCACCGTGGAGGATGTCGAAAAATTACATGATCATATAGAAAAAGAAGCTGAAGCGGAGGGGTTCAAGATCACGGAATTTTATTACTGTCCGCACCTTCCTGAAGGTAAAATAAAGGAGTTCTCGGTCGAATGCGGTTGCAGGAAACCTGGTACAGGTCTGATAGATAAAGCTGTAGACGATCACGATATAGACACAGCTTCTTCCTTCATGATAGGAGATAAGGAAGCGGATATGGTCTCAGGCAGAAAAGCGGGGCTTACAACGATCCTTGTAGGTACCGGTTATGGCAAAGAGACTGTTAATAATTTTAAAGATTACGATCATTACTTCGAAGACATTTCGGGAGTCAGATCGATCATATAAACATCTTAGGGAACGGATGCGTTTTTTCAGTCTGATAATATTTATTATTTCAGCTATATCGGCGGTCATGCACGCTCAGACGGAAAAATCTCTATCAAGTCCGGATACAAGTATATTTTATTATGCCGACAGGATCGACTACACGTCTGACGGCGACAGGATCATACTTACCGGAAATGCTAAGCTCAGATATAAAAAGATGAATTTCGAGGCTTATTCCATCGTTTACGACATGAAGAATAATACGGTGGAAGCGGAAGGACTGCAAGACAGTCTCGAACTCAAATACCGACCGACGATAACGGAAGGTACGGAATCTGTATCCGGCGATAAAATGTCATACGATCTGAACTCAAAAGAAGGAAAGGTCTCGTCAGCCCGGACCGTACTCAAAAGTTCACGCAAGGAGGACGACACCTATTTTCAGACGGGTGAGATGGTCAAGCTCGAGAACGATGACATTCACGGTATTAACGCACGTATTTCGAGCTGCGATCTGGAAGAACAGCATTATCATTTTAAAGCCGACAGCATCATCGTTACTCAGGATAACTGGGTGTTCGCCAAGCCTATCACTCTCTATTTCAGCGAGGTTCCGGTCGCGTGGTTCCCGTTCATACTCTACAAGAACAACAAAGGCAGGAATTCGGGGTTCATACTGCCATCGTACTATTACAGTAGCTCAAAGGGTAACTCATTCAAACACTTGGGATTCTTCTGGGATATGAGCGCTTATACGGACTACACTGTAATGATGGATTATTACGACAGATACGGATATCTTCTCCAGCAGATGTTCAGATATAAGAAAAAATATGTGATAGACGGGTACATTTCAGCCGATTTTACCAACGATCATTCGACCCACGACTGGAGGTTCAAAGGCGTTCACAACCACAACATCAGTCCCTCAATGACCTTCAACGCCAATGCGGACTACGTTACCAGAACGAGCCTTGTCAGGGACCTGGGAGAAACAAGTGCCGACAGGATGGCGAACAAGCTATATTCTAACGGTGTGTTCAATAAAAGATGGTTCAATACGGGTGATAATTTCAAGCTGATGTCATCGGTCACGCAATATGTCGATACTGCTATAGTTAAATACACTTTTCCCAATTTTACTTACAGCCTCAGCGGCAGAAAGCCTTTCTCGGACTCTCAGGCTCCGGACGTGATAAAGAATTTCCAGTACAGCGGATCTGTGACCGGAACGAGGAACCTGAACGTTTATGAGGACGCCAACGTATACGACGAGAACTCTAGAGGGGCAGTAAGTCTGAGCGAAAGGACCGATTACGGGAATTTCAGATTCGGAAGCAGTCAGAACTTCAATATTACCGATTACAGTAGCAAATATTATACGTCAGGGTCTTTTGACGATTATTATGAGAATTACAACACGGACTCGACACTGACCAATTACGGGCTGAAAACCGCTTCATACATACAGTATAAACATAAGCTGTTCACGTATTTCAACATGAGCGAAAGTTTCAATTACAGGCACGATGTCGCTTTCAGGTACTATAATGAGGACGCTGAAATAGTTGAAGGAGCTAAAGACAGGTATACTTACGATCTTACAGCGAATATGGACACGAAGATCTACGGGATCTTCCAGCCGGAGATCATGGCGTTAAGAAAGATAAGGCACACTATCTCTCCTTCAGTAGGGTTCACATACTATCCCGATTTTTCAACGGATGAGTACGGATATTTCATAATGCGTCCGACCAGCGACAGCACAAGCGTGAAGCAGGATATTTTCTCGCCCTCTCTGATCGGAGGAACGCCGTCGTCGGAGACCATGAGGCTCAATTATTCCCTGAACAATATATTTGACGCGAAAATAAAAACCGGCGACAATGAATCTTCCATGACCTTGTTCAATCTCTATTTTTCCGGTTTCTACAACTTCGTGGCCGACAGCAATAAAATGTCGGTGATAACGGCAAGATTCACTTCGAACCCTTACAGCGGTGATTTGATAAAAAATTACGTCAGAATGAACACATCGGTAAGCGCGAATTCGACGATTACGCCATATACTTCGGACGGATCTCAGGGAGATTATATCAACCCGAACTTCGACTTCTGGAATGAGAATCCGTTCAGGATGGAAAAATGGGATGTCAGCTATAACCTTGAATTCCCGATGACGCTCAGAGGAACGCTCGGTAAAAAGCAGGAATCGGTATTCGATACTCCGGCGGAAACAAATGAAAACGGACTCGTTAAAGCTCCGGAAAGGGGGAATTTCATGAGCATACCGTACGACATAACGGGCAGGCTGTTTTTTTCAGAACGCTACGATTCCAACGATAACTACACAAAGAACTTTAACGGGAACGTCTCGGCCAAAATATCACCGACAGAGAACTGGTCGGTTGAATATTCCGCCACTCTTAACCTGCTGATGCCCAAACAGATCACATCTACGGTCATTAAGGTCAGACGCGAGATGCACTGCTGGCAGGGTGAGTTCGAATGGGACCTCTTCAATCAGGGGTTCAAACTTTTGATCAATACGAAATCGAGTATTTTCTCGGATATGAAGTTCGATAAAGACACAAGGCAGAGAAAATGGTAAATGATCTTTTATACTTTCTTTTGACCGTCCAAAAGAAAGTAAGCAAAGAAAAGTACGGCCCGAAAGATGATTTTGGGGCTTCCGGTATTTTATGCCTAAAATGTCATAAATCCCAAAATTACGGGACGATGCCATTTTTTAACGGCAAAAATCACTCATGCCTTATCCAAAATCTCTTTATGGGCAATTTATACGATAACTTAACCCGGCAAGGTATTTGATGAGTCATTTTATAATAGGAACGGCAGGTCATATCGACCACGGGAAGACAAGCCTGGTCAGAGCACTGACAGGCATGGATACCGACGTGCTGAAGGAAGAAAAAGAAAGGAATATCACGATCGATATCGGATTCGCTTTTCTCGGAAGCGATATAACGATCATTGACGTTCCCGGGCACGAAAGGTTCATAAAAAATATGATGGCCGGGGTCTCGACTATTGATTTCGCGCTTTTCGTGATAGCGGCCGACGACGGTATCATGCCTCAGACGACCGAACACCTTGATATTCTTAACCTGCTTCAGGTCAAAGACGGTGTGGTCGTGCTTACGAAGGCGGATATGGTTGAGCCGGACTGGCTTGATCTGGTAGAGGAAGAGATAAAGGAAGGCATGAAAGGTACTTTCCTTGAGGGAAAGTCTGTCTTCGTTGTTGATTCGATCTCCGGACGCGGGATAGAGGAACTGAAAAATCTCATTCTTGAAAAGAAGGAGAACAAACCGCCCCGCATGGACAAGGGAATTTTTAAATTACCTGTCGACAGGGTATTCACAATGAAAGGCTTCGGAACTATAGTGACGGGAACGATACTGTCGGGGCGCGTGAAGGAGGGCGACAGACTTTCTCTGCAGCCTAAGAACCTTGAGGTGCGAGTAAAAGGGCTTCAGTCGCACGGGAAGAACATGCCTGAGCTGATACTTGGTGACAGGGCGGCGATAAACCTGCATGGAGTAACGGTCGAGCAGATCGAAAGGGGGAATGTTCTTGTGTCATCCGGTTATCTTGAGCCGACCTACATATTCACGAGCAGCTTCTACCTGCTAGGTTCGGCTAAAAAGCTCGACACGAGGACAAGAGTGCGGGTTCACGCCGGCACTAACGAAGTGCTTGGCCGGATCGTGCTTCTGGACAGGGATTCTCTCGAGCCGGGACAGCATTGTTTTGCGGAACTGCGCCTTGAGGAGCAGATGAACATAGCGCCGGAGGAAAGGTTCGTGATCCGCTCGTATTCACCCCAGTTCACCATCGGCGGCGGCCAGATACTGACTATTAATGAAAAGAAATCCAAACGGCACGATCCGGCTTTGCTGGAAGTGCTGTCCGCTCTCGAAAAAGGCGACCAGAACAAGCTGGTCGAAGAGACTCTGTTCCTGTCGAGGTTTGCCCCGGTTTCCATTCCTGAAATATCTAAAAAAGTTGGCTGGTCGGAAGAAGAGACCGTTAAATCGATCGAGAAACTTCAGGCTGATAAAAAGATAGTCAGGATCGGAAAAGAGGTCAAAAGAGAATTTTATCATAAAGCCAATTATGAAGCTTTGCAGGCGAAAACTTCTGATATACTCGAAAAATTCCATACTGAATTCACGCATAAAGATGGAATGAGCAAAGAGGAGCTTAAAACAAAGATATCTCCGGTGATAGATCAGGATCTTTTCGATGCGGTTCTAAGCATAATGTCGCAGAACAGGATAGATATTGCGAACAATCTCGTCAGCCTTAAAAAATTCAAGGTGCAGATCGATCCGAAAATGCAGAAGGATATTGATTCCGTGCTTGAATGCTATAAAGACGACGGATTTACTCCCAAGACAGTTAAAGAGCTGAGCGAGGAGCTGAGACTTCCGTTCAAGGATGTGAGACAGTATGCCGGCATGCTTGCAGCTAAGGGAGAGCTAGTCAAGGTAGGTGAAGATTATTATTTCGCAAAGGAAGTGCTCGAAAAAGGAAAAGAACTGATCAAAGCTGCGATAAATAAGTCAGGTCCGCTAAAGATAGGCCAGATCTCGGAGCTCTTCGGCAGCAGCAGGAAGTATGTAGTACCGATAATGGAATATCTCGACAAGACAGGATTTACGAGACGGAACGGCGATTTGAGGGAACTTGGATAAAATGTATCATATTGACTTCATACAACTCCCCGATATTAAGGGAAAAATAGGAATGGGGCACGCTCCGGGATATACTTCGCACAGGTTCGATGATTTCAAGTCGATTAAAGATCAGGAGATATCGAAGATATACTGCCTGCAGGAAGAGGACGAACTTCATTACCTCACTAACAGGGAAGACAATTTCGACAAAAGACGCGAATACCTCGAAGGAATTGGGATCGATTTCGTCAGTTCACCCATAGGGGATTTCCGAATCCCGACCGAAGATCAGGCGAAAGAACTTACGGACAGCATACTTTCAGATATAAAGGCAGGCAGGAATGTTCTGATCCACTGTATGGGAGGACTCGGCAGGACAGGAACGATTGTCGGATGCACACTCGTCCGTTTCGGAATGTCACCGGAAATTGCGATCATGACCGTCAGGACAACCAGACCCGGCACCCTCGAGACGGATCAGCAGGTTGAGTTTGTCAGGGAGTTTAAAAGCGAACTTGCACACTGAGTTAATATAAAAAATCAATACTTGTTTATTTGGAGTATACCCGATTTATTGTAGACATTGCTAAGCACATTTATCTCCCTTCTTTTCAAACTCAACCGGACTCATATACTCTATAGAAGAATGCCTCCTTTCCCTGTTGTAAAACACCTCGATGTACTCGAAGATGCAAGTTT
>QKDR01000025.1 GCA_003252515.1 Candidatus Delongbacteria bacterium
TCAGCTCTTCCATCATTCCCAAAGCGCTTAAACATGCGTGATAAGGATGATCGTTTTCAACCGGGGCTCCGAAGAAACATATAACCGCGTCACCCATATATTTATCAAGAGTACCGCAGTTCTTTTTTATCACTCCGGTCATTCGTTTCAGATAAATATTAAGAAAACCGACAAGTTCCTTAGGGTCTGCCTTTTCGCTGTAAGTCGTGAAACCTCTGATGTCGGAGAACATCATTGTTATTTCCTTCTTTTCCCCTCCAAGTCTGAATTTCTCCGGATCTTTAAGCAGCTCCTTTGACACTATTTCCGGAACATATTTTCCTAAAGTGGCTTTAATGAACTTCTTTGATTTTTTTTCCTTGTAGTAACTGACAGTATAAGACGCAAGAAAAGTGAATATCAGGGCCAGCAGAGGCCTTGTTGTATCAAGTACATGATTATTCTCAAAAAATAGGATTCCTGTAAGTTTATAATACAGAAAGCCGGTAACAAGGACAACTGCCGAAGACAGAACAATGTTCATTCTGCTGAAAATTATCAGTGATGTCAGAATTATCATAAAAAACATTATAGCTGCAACGGACGACTTTTTTGTAACAGATATAAAGTCGCCATTGATAATCGTATTGATTATACTTGCATGAACTTCAACTCCCGGATAGTCCTTGTGAACAGGCGTCGATCTCAGATCCATAAGACCTCTTAATGAAGCCCCTATTATTACCGGTTTATCCTTGAAAGTTTTTTTACTGACTCTTTTCTCCATTACATCGTAAAAAGAGATCGTTCTAAACGAACGCCATGGCCCTTTATAGTGAATCCGCATATAATTATTTTCGTCGAGAGGAACAGTTCTTTTTTCTCCCGCACCATCCGTAAATTCAATACTTTCACCGTCATTTAGAGTTATACTGTTCATGTCGGCATTCAGAATTTTCAAAGAAATCACAAGTGCGAAAGATGGATAGTATTTTTTCTGGTATTTCTTGAAGAGTTGTACTTTCCTTATCACTCCGTCATCATCGGTATAAATTCCGAGATATCCGTTGGCAAAGCTTGAATTAAGAATTGCTTCATCTCCAGCGTTCATTACAGGAAAATCATCAGTACGGAATTCTTTATCAGATATTACAGGATAAGCATTCGAGAGTTTGGTATCCACCGTATCGGCATATATAAAATTATCCTTATCTTCGGGCTCAAAATTATATCCGGTAATTACATTACCTGCTGTACTAATTGAATTTCTAAAAATCGAATCGTTCTCGGTAAGTACGCTTCTGTCAAAGAGGATATCGAAGCATGTAAGCGAGTTGCCTGAACCTGCTAGAACTTCAGCTGTCTTTGCGAAGTATGTTCTCGGCCAATCGAAATATTTGCCGAGTTTCTTAACTGATCTCGTGTCTATGTCGGCAATTATCACATTTTCCAGAGACCCCACTAAAGACTCTGGATCAGGAACGTTCACATATTTCTGCCTGAAACGGAGATCGTATATCTGATTCTCGAATCTGTCAAAAAAACCTGCGAGGGTTACGAGTGACATTGAGGATATCAGAGCGCTTATCAGAAAATATTTGACGAACTGGTTCTTCATAAAGAGAAAAGTAATTCTTTTAATTGAATAAAACAAGTTCAAAAGCACAGTGTTTTTTAAGTAATAATTAACTTGATTAATTAGGTTAAATTATATTAATTACAAGCAGTATAATAATCATCGAAAAACTCGGAGAAAGTGCAATGACAGAGATACCAAAGGATAAGAATGTTATCGAAGCTTCCATTGAAGAGGAAATGCAGAAATCCTATATTGATTATTCAATGTCGGTGATAGTTTCCAGAGCTCTTCCGGATGTCAGGGACGGTCTAAAACCTGTCCAGAGAAGGATACTCTACGGAATGAACGAACTTGGACTGCACCATAACAAAAAAGAGAATAAATGCGCCAGGATAGTCGGTGAGGTCATGGGTAAGTACCATCCCCACGGTGATCAGGCTATATACGCGGCACTAGTGAGAATGGCTCAGGATTTTACTTTCAGATACCCGCTTGTTAAAGGTCAGGGAAATTTCGGGAACGTTGACCTCCCTGCAGCGGCTCCCCGTTATACTGAAGCTAAACTCAGCAGACTGTCAGACGAAATGCTTTACGATATAAACAAAGAAACGGTAGATTTCACCAACAACTATGACGACACTCTGAAAGAACCGTCCGTTCTGCCGACAAGAATACCGAACCTTCTCGTTAACGGATCGCAGGGTATTGCCGTAGGTATGGCAACTTCCATACCTCCGCATAATCTGGGCGAGGTGCTGCAGGGTGTGGTTGCCCTTCTTGATGATCCTGAAATTCCGATCGAGCCTGTTAAAGCGGATCCGGAAAACGGCATCGGGGAAAAAGCCGGGCTTATGTCGTATATTAAAGCACCGGACTTCCCGAGTAAAGGTATTATATACGGCTATTCCGGAATAAAAGAGATGTATACAACAGGCAGGGGGTTTGTTGTTCTGAGAGGACGGATCGAAAAGATCATGACAGAAAAAAAGGGAGAAAGGTCCAAACTGATCATAACCGAGATACCATATCAGGTCAGCAGAAAAGGTTTGATAGAGAAGATCATTGAACTTGCAAAAGAAAAAAGGATAGACGGCATTTTCGATGTCAATGATGAGTCAAGTAAGGATACAAGAATCGTAATAGAGCTTAAGAAAGATGTTAATGAAGATGTCGTGATCAATCTTCTTTATAAATACACGCCTCTTCAAACCTCCATCGGCGGAAATATGATCGCGCTTGTGAACGGTAAACCGATGCAGCTTAATCTTAAACAGTTCCTCGAGCAGTTCGTTCTTCACAGGGAAGAGATCGTAAAAAGAAGGAGTCTTTTTGACCTGAGAAAAGCTGAAGAAAGAATTCATATTCTTGAAGGACTGCAGATCGCATTGAACAACATTGACAGAGTTATTGAAATAATAAGGCAGAGTCCTAATACTGAAGCAGCAAAAACTTCTCTCATCGGAGAATTCAGTCTGTCCGAAATACAGGCGTCCGCTATTCTGGCTATGAGGCTATCGCAGCTTACAGCTCTTGAACAGGAAAAACTGTTTGCGGAAATAGAAGAGCTCCGATTGAAGATCGCCGATCTGAAAGACATACTTGAAAGAAGAGAGAGAAGAACTCAGATCATAAGAGACGAAGTTTCGGATATACTTGAAAGATATGGTGATAAAAGGCAGTCCGAGATCATCTATTTTGCAGAAGACCTGACGGTTGAGGATATGGTTCCGAACGACGAGATGATCGTAACGCTTTCACATCAGGGATACATTAAGAGAATAAGTACCACCGAATTCAGAAGCCAGGGACGTGGCGGTGTCGGTTCGAGGGGAGCTGACAGCAAGGACGACGACTTCATTGAATTCATGTTCAATGCGACAAACCATAATTTTGTGATGTTCTTTACCGACCGCGGCCGGGCTTACTGGAAAAAAGTATGGCAGATACCCGAGATGACCAAGGCGTCCAAAGGCCGTCCGATAGTGAACCTTCTCGAAAGACTTGAAGGTGAAAAAATAAAATCTGTTCTCGTGATAAGCGATTATGAAAAAGACGGCAAGTTCCTGGTAATGGCGACCAAGAAAGGTACCATCAAGAAAACACCTCTGATAGCCTACTCGAGACCTAATATTGGCGGGATAATAGCTATAAATCTTCGTGAGGGAGACGAGCTGCTGAACGCGGCGATCACTTCAGGCGAGAACGAAATACTTCTGGGTACCAAGTCAGGATACGCTAACAGATTCCCCGAATCGCTTATCCGCGAGGTCGGAAGAAACTCTATCGGCGTAAAAGGAATTAACCTGAGAGAGAATGACGAGGTCGTCGGAATGGTTGTGGCGGAGACCGAGAACAGTTCGATCATGGTCGTCAGTAAGAACGGTTACGGAAAACGCGCAAATGTTTTTGCGTTCAGGATGACAAAAAGGGGATCGAAAGGAGTAAAAGCGCTTAACCTGACTGAAAAGACCGGAGAGATGATCTATATTGCCGAGACCGACCACGAAAATGATATTATGATAATCACCAAGAACGGAACCGTGATCAGACAGCCTGTCGGTGACATCAGGATCATGGGCAGGAACACACAGGGGGTCAGGCTGATCAAATTAAGAGAGGACGACAATATCGCTGATATTTGTATAGTACCTCCTTACGAAGATGAAGAACTGATCGCTGAAACCGCAGAAGATAAGACGGCTTCAGATATAGCCATCAATGAAAACGGTGATACTGGAAATAAAGATCAGGATAATCAAAATAACGACCAATAGGAGGGATCTATGCCGAGAAAAAAGATAGAGAAAGATGAGGCTGTTTATACTAAAACCGAAGCTAATGAGGATATCATCGAACCTACAGTTGAACCCCTGAAAGTTGAAAACAATATACCGGAGGATGAAGAGGAGGAAACGTCCGATTCGTTAACTCTGATAGAAAAATTCAACAGGCTTGAATTAGGTACTAAAACAGGTC
>QKDR01000127.1 GCA_003252515.1 Candidatus Delongbacteria bacterium
ATATGAATACTGTTCTTTATGCTTATTTGTTTGATAATTCAGAGATAGATTCTGTTTTCTGCGCTATTGATTTTGTTCGTTATTATCATCCTAAACAGCATTATCTTACGTCAACAACCATCACCAGAGAGACTAACGGTGACTGGCAGTCGGTGAGTGTTCCCGTGAATTATAATTTTGAAAGCTGCTATCTCCTGTTCCGTGCGGCTAACTATATTCAGGGCGACACAACTTACATAGCTCCTGAAGACGCTGCCGTAATGCTCGATGTTGTATCACTTACCGGTACTATTGACCTCGGTACTCCTGAGAATATTACAATAGTCCGTGATTCAGTAAACACGACATTGAGCTGGGATTTTGTTCCCGGAGCTACTGAGTATAAAGTCTATACGTCTGAAGACCCTTACGGTACTTTTACTCTTGATACTACAGGTACATGGATCAGTGATACTGAGTGGCAGAAAGCTGATGCAGGCGATAAATATTTCTATTATATCGTAGCGGCAAGTGCCACTAAGGAGATCATTGGCGATAATTTAAAGATCAGGCTGAAACCTGAGAAGTTGAAACATTGAAAAAAATGTGCGGCGAATAACAAATATTCGCCGCGCTTTTTTACTATTTAACCTTTACAATTATTTATTTACTTGAACTTCCCGCAGTGACACGGTAGAATTTCTTTTCTGCCGACGGTGAATCATACCATATACTGGTATTCAGATTAACTGCGCTCACATTCCATCCGCCAGGGAATTCCGCGTACGGGTCATCACTGCTGTATACTGTATAAACTACGCCTTTTGAATTCACCGGCATATCATCCCAGTCAACTGCCACGTACGATTCGGTATAAGTTACCTTAACATTCTGAGGCGGCATTACGACAACGAACTGCTGAATTGCTGACCATGATGATTCGGCATCTGCCGTATCGATCGTTTTAACGCGGTAATAATATCTGTATCCGTCCGTAAGTCCTGATGCCTGATAGTAAGTTTCTCCCGGATCTGTCGTATCAGTAAATAAAGGAGAAGCGAATGTATTTTCGTCATCCAGTTCTATTGAATATCTCAGATCCTCGGCATGACCGTCAGGATCGGAACCGTTTCCCCAGCTGATAAGAGGCAATGAATCCGTAATATCATCATTAGCCGGTGTAAATCCCGAGACAGGAGCGGAAGGAAGCTGATTCTGTTTATAAAGCGTAAAAGTCGCCGGTGTCGCCGTAAAATAGGTCGTGTAAGCCGAACCGGTATAAACAGGCTTTATCCTCCAGTAATATGTCTGTCCGTCGACCATTGAAGCATAAGAGGTCAGATCGGATATTACCACGCTGTATTTCAGTCCTTTCATTGATTCTTTAGATAATACAATTGTTTCTTCGTACGGGCTTGTAAAACCTGACACTTCATCAAACTGTATCACATAACTGTCCATATCAGAATAAAAGTCCGCGTCCCAGCTCAGTTCGTCTGATGAGCCCAGAACAGATCCATTATACAGGGACAGGTCTCCTTTCCTGTGACTGTAATCGCTATATGTCGCTATAGCAGATCCCGCGAAACAGTTGTCAATAGCCTGAGCGTATATGGTAACAGGTGTATATTCCTGCGGCCTCATAAGATTTTCTGCCGCGATGCTCCATGAAGTATTCTTGAATATGTTGCCGTGTTCCGTGATCTTCCTGGTACCGTCGGATCTACTGTTCAGGTAATTCAGATATATGTCCCTTACTCTGAACCTGGCGTTATATGTAAGACCTGAGGAAGGGGTCTCGGCATCAGTGGAAGAATTGAATGTGAAAGTGAGAGTGTCGTCCGAATAGTCAATACTGAATCCGGAAGGTGATGCCGGTACTGTATTCGGAGTATCGGAATCATTTTCGTATAAAACGATCTCATAGTCGGTACCGTTATAACCGTAGACCAGGAAATCAAGATCTCCGTCGTGGTCATGGTCAGCCCACAATCCTTTGCCCATCAGGTTGACGAATTCATAACCGGAACTGCTTAATGATCCGCCGTTATTCCTATACAGTTTGGTAAGATATCCCGTTGATGACAGACCTGTAACTAGAAGATCAGGATAGCCGTTGTTGTCAAAATCGCCCCATTTTGCACTGCCTGACGAAACCCCCGTCAGTCCGTAAACGTACTGGAACGTACTTCCGTAATTCTGCCTGTAGATCCTTGTTACCCTCGTCGTTCCGGTATAACCTGTAAGCGCAAGATCAAGGTCGCCGTCACAGTCATAATCTCCCCAGTCGACCGAACATGATTCAACGCCTATCAGGCCCGCGTTTATGTCGGTGAAAGTTCCGTTATCATTCCTGTAGATCTTAGCAATATAGGCCGAACCTGTATCTCCGGCAATAACAAGATCAAGATCGCCGTCATTATCATAATCTCCCCATGCGGCATCGGATGACCATACGCCTGTCAGACCCGCTTCAATGTCCGTATAAGTATAATTCCCGTCATTTCTGTAAATTCTCGAAATGTTCCCTGAAGAAGATGATCCGGTGATCAGGATATCCTCATCGCCGTCATTGTCATAATCACCCACGTCAGTACATCCTGAATATACATGAACGATATCCCAGTCGTCTATCCTCTGATCATAGAACTGTCCGTCACTACCCTGCTCGAAAATTTCGGTGTGGCGCCCGGACGCGTTATAACCTGTGTATATTATATCCGTAAAATCACTTCCGCCTATATCTTTCATCTGCACGGATCCCAGACGCACTCCCGGCATGGAGCTGTCGAGAATGAAATCACTTTCGTTAATACCTGAGTACAGGTTCATGAACGTTTCGTTAAGATCACCTGCCGTATTCCCGTTCACAGCTATATCAAAATTGTTGTTCCCGTCATGATCGGCCCAGTCGATCTTTAAGCCCTCAAGCGGCGTAATACCTGTATCTCTTTTTATGAAACCGCCGTATGTTTTTACTTCCACGTCATCAATATACCACCAGTCGGCACCGTTCCCGACATAGTGAAATCCGATATAGATATTTTCACCTTTCCATGCCTCCAGATCGATCGTCTCGGATGTCCACGTGTCTTCCGTTCCGACACCTGAATACACTATAGTCCAGGTCGACAAATTAGTTGATATCCACACTTCATGAGTATCATAATATGATTCCCAGTCCTCATTTTGCCAGAAGGTCAGTTTTACCGAATCCACACAGGCCGGAATTGATATCTGAGATGAAATAGCCCAGTCATTCTGATCTCCGACAAAATCATAACCGTGTCCCATGGAGTAACTGCCGGTGTTATATCTTGAGTTTTGCTTAGTGAATCCCAATCCTGTAGTCTGCAGTGTCCATCCTGTCGGCGGGAACGTTCCCTCAAAACTTTCACTGAGCAGTGTATACTCGGCAAACAGCGATGATGCGAACACAGCAAGAATAAAAATGATTAAACGGTTCATTTCGACTCCTTCTAAATTTTTATAAATACAGGCATAAATTTAAAATATCAGCGGTCATATGCTGTGACTGAAGTCACAATATAGTAATTTAATTTAATATGAATTAAAAAGCCCGGAAAATTCCGGGCTTTGCTTGTTTTCAGTTCCTACTTGCCTGAGATCGTTATCCCGCTGACTTTCATCCACGGGAATTTATAATAACCGAAATCGGTTATTTCTTTCGAAATATCTTCGATATTATTTATCATTCCGATCAGGTTGCCCGTCACCATTATCTCTTTAACCGGATATTTTACTTCACCGTCCTCGATATAATAGCTGTTCTTGGCTATACCTGAAAAATCTCCGTTGTCGTTCGGGTGCCCGCCTGAAAATCTGCTCAAAAGTATGCCTTTCTTTGTATTTTTTATCAGATCATTAAGGCTGATATCTCCCCCGTCTATTGAAAGGTTCGATCCGTCCGTCTTTGATCTTTCCTGTTTCGTCTTCCTTGATCCGAAAAGTGTAAGCAGGTTTGATTTGAGTACACCGTTCTCTATAACGGTCACATCTTCGTTCTTGTATCCGTCGCCGCTAATGAACGTCTTGATCGGGAAATCGTCTGAAACAGGGGTTGATCTTATAGTCAATTTATCGCTCGCGATCTTCTGACCGAGCTTACCCTTGAACAGCGATGATCCTGTTATATGCGGATAATCCCCCAGATGGCTCAGCACCGGACCTATCATAGATTCCATACACTCCGGAGTGATGATGATGTCGCCCACGAATTTCTGATCGAAAGCTCTCGCGTTTATCTCATCCGCGCTGTGCTCAAGAAGCGTTTTCAGGTTGACGGCATTTATGAACGGTTCGTCAAGCCCTTTCATCAACTTGTAAGTGTAGTTGAATGAAGAAGTTTTTTCTCCCTCCTTCGAGCTGAACATGGCGTGGAACTGGTAATATCCTGTCGTTGACGCGAAATCGACCCCGTTCGAATTTTTCAGGATCATATTGTTCTTATGATAGGATACTCCGCCTTCTCTAAGCTGAGTTTTGGGAAAAGCGGTCCTGACATAGTCCAGAAATTCCTTCATTCTGTCGTACATTTTATCGTTGTCGGCTTCCATCACGCCGCTCTCGAATTCTTCCGCAGGCTGAAATTCACTGATCTCGTTGGCTTCTTCAGGATTTGAAGATTCGGCTAATGATACGGTGTCAGTGATCGCCTTGTCGATCGAGGCGGGATCTGTTTTATTTATCGAACTTGCTCCTTTTTTGTTGTCCTTTATCGCGGTGAGCTGCAGGCTCGTATTGAATGTCGTGCGGAACATGCTGATCTCGCCGTTATTGAAATAAAGCTCCCTGACCTCGGAGTCGTTGAGCATCACTTTTGATTTGTCCATGCCCCGGGTTTTGAATTCCGCGATGCATTTATCAAGAATTTCCCTGTTGCCCATTATTTACCTCCGATGTTAACTTTACACTTTATAGCGGGTCCGCCCATTCCGACGGGCATCGGCTGCTTCTTACCGCACATTCCCGTACAGTCCCAGTCCATGTCGTCCGAGACCATCGTTACACTTTTCAGTACATCGACAGCTACACCCGATATGGTAGTGTCCTTGATCGCTTTTCCAAGTTTTCCGTTCTTGATCTCGTAGCCTAAAGTTATCCCGAACATGAACTCGCTCGTAGCGTCCGCCTGGCCGTTCGACGACTGCATGAGGTAGTATCCGTCCCCGATCGAAGCGATCATTTCACTGAGCTTGCTGGTCCCGGGAATGATAGCTGTGTTCCTCATCCTTACCAGCGGCTCGTCGGAAAAATCGAAAGCTCTTGCGTTGCCGGTCAGCCCGTGCCCGAAATGCTTCGCCGTCTCCTTGTTGTGCATATATCCTTTCAGGATGCCTTTGTCGATTATCACCTGATCCTCAGCCTTAACTCCTTCGTCGTCAATGTAAACGGGCACGGGGCAGGTTTCGCCGTTATAGGTATTCGCGAAATCCACGAGACTCACCAGCGGACTCGCTATCTCTTTGTTCAAAAGTTCACCGGCAACGGAACCGCCCTGCACAAGGTCGGCTTCGGTCGTGTGCCCTATCGCTTCGTGAGCCAGAATGCCGGCCAGTTTCGCGTCCATGACAACGTCCTTCATTCCCGCGTTCGCGAACACTCCGTTCGTTTTGTTTACCAGATGTCTGTACGCTTCGTCAATTCCCGGAAAAAGCAGCGCGGGATCGGTGAAAACGTCCTCGAACTGGCCTCTGTCGCCGAAAGCTTTGAATATCTCGAAATTCTCGCCGTCCACAGCTTTATTCAGTATCGTGTATATATGATATTTAGGCACCATCGAGTAAGAGACCGATCCGTCTGAAGTGATCGTGTTCTTCTCCATTTCCAGCCCGGAGATGATAAGTGTTCTTGATGTCAGGTCAGAATATTTATCAGCGATGTAGTCGTCAATTTTCTTAAGAAATCCTATCTTTGCCTTCTGATCCGTTTTTGTCTGCGTTGTGTAAAATGCGTTCTCTGAAACGTGCGGCCTTGAAGAGAACTCCTTTTTACCTTTACTCTGCTTTGTTCCGAGAAAAGCCGCGTTCTCCGTAGCTGCCAGAATGACCTTTTCTATAGCGTCATCCGATATAACGGGATTTGAGGCGAAACCCCAGTTCCCGTTCTTGTTCACTCTCGCGGAAACACCGCTCTTGGCAGTTGTCGAGTTCCCCATAACATTACCGTTAACCAGACTGATGTTGGTCGTACGGTTCTCCTGCGCTCTGAGCTCTGTATATTCCGTGAACTCATTTTTAAATTTACTCAGATCAATTTTCAGCATGATCCCTCCGTTATTTTTAATTCCATTCGATAAATAATTCTTCTCTCAGATCGCTTATCCTGGAAAGCACTTTCCCGGACCTTTCCGCTATGTCGTTTACGGAATTTACCTTAAGAGAGTCCTCCAGCAGCTTATTTTCACTTTCGGGATAATCCCTGTATGCGTATCTGATGCCGAAATCGGCTTTGCACGGCCGGTATTTAAGATTAAGTAAGATACCAAGATGTCTTAATATAATAAGGTAATACTGATGGAACGATTCCGTAAAATTCTTTCTCGCGAGAGCTTTTTTTAATTCGATCTCGGACAGGAAAAAAGTATCCGTGGCTATATGGTAAAACTTCTTTCCTTTTGCTTTAACTTCCCCGTCCGGTGTAGGCGTCGGATCTATCATTTTTTCTTTTTCGAACCAGACGACCGAATCGCCGTGCCTGTCTTTCTCAGTGAATTTATTCGGGTTAGATCTCTTAATTACAGCAATATCAAAATAGAAGAATTTTGGTACGTTCCCGGTTTTATAATAGCACTGAGAGAACCCGTGCCAGGCAGGTTCGGGAAGTCTGAATTTATCTTCAATACCGTATTCAGATTCGAGATGACCGTCTATCATGGTAAATATTTCCTCCACGGCATCGTCTTCGCAAACGACCGCGAGGTCAAGGTCGGAATACTCATCTTCGAATCCTGTCGCTGCAGACCCGCCTTCCCACACAGCTATGATATTCTCATTCTTATGAAGAAGTTCTTTTAATCCGGCTTTGATCTCTTCTCTGGTTCTCATTATCGCCTCCTGTTATTTGAAGGCAATATAACGCAGGTAAAACTTATTAAATTGTAAAAAATCGTAAAATATCAGAATTCGGTCTTTTTCTCGATTGAGCTGATCACGAATAAATTGAAAATGTTGTTCTCTCTGAAATACTGGCCGGGAGTTATACCCGTCACCTGTCTAAAATCTTTTATAAAATGCGACTGGTCATAAAATTCCGCTTCAATACCTGTTTCGGTCAGGTTGGGATAAAGGCTGGTACCCGTACGGTAATATCTTACGGATTTATTAAGGCGCATGATCTTCATATAATTCTTTGCCGATATGCCGATATAAGAATTAAAAAGTTTTTCGAGCGTGCTGACGCTCATAGAGAACTTCTTCGCCAGCTCCCTGACTGAAATTCCGTGATCGATACTTATGTATTTAATAAGATCTATTATTCTTGTATTTACGGGAAGGGCCCGGAAATGTTTCGTGAGTACTTTCTGGACGCCGAGAAGTTTTTTGTTGACATCAGAACTTATTGCTGCGGTCTTAAGCTCCTGTGTGTCTTTACGGCTTAAAAGTTTGTAAAGAGGGAAGCTCATTTCGGAAAATTCCGACATCGGTTCATTTATCACGCATCTTATCCCGTACGGTTTGAACCTTATTCCGAACAGTTTCGTGCCGGACTCGTGTTCAATTCTGACCGCGGATGATCTCTGAGGTATGAATACTGATCCTGAAATATGTTCTGTTCTGCCGTCAGTGAAATATCTGTCATAACTTCCCTTGAGCACAAGGATCAGCTGAGGACTGCCGTCCGGAAGATAAAGCTGATTCGCTTCTTTCAATATTTGCGGTGCGATATGATATTCCCAGAGACACTCAATATAGCTCTGCCAGAAAAGATCGGGCTTGTATTCCCTGTAATATTTTGAAGTTTCGGATCTGCCCATGAATCAGATCAGTTTTCCACGAGTATCATGAACTCCCCTTTGAGCTCATGCTTCTTACAGTACTGAAATATTTTTGATGCCGTATCGTATTTCACAAGTTCTTCGGGCATGGTCGCCTTATATAAAAAAAGTATCCGTTTGTCATTAAAGACATCCGACACATCTTCCATGACGTCTAAAAGCCTGTATGGAGTATCCATAAGCACTACGGGAACATGAAGCGATTTCAGCTTTTTAAGTTCGGTTATCCTTTCCTTCTTGGTTTTCTGAATGAAACCGGCGAACAGGAATTTCCTGATATCTGTCGGAGAAAGCGAAAGAAGCGTCATAAGAGCTGAAGGACCCGGGACAGGAACGACAGTAATATTGTTCGCGTAGCAACGCTGAAGAAGGATCTTTCCGGGGTCTGCGAAAGTGGGAGTTCCGCAGTCGGAAATAAGCGCGCAGTTCTCGCCTTTGAGCATAAATTCTACCGCGTAATCAGCGTCTTTTTCTTCGTTGTGTTCGTTGAACACAAAATATTCCGTTTTGAAATTGTGTATCGCAAAAAGGCTTTTTACCGCTGAAGCTTCCTCAGTGATGATAACATCGACAGACTTCAGCGTTTCAAGCGCCCGGTCAGTAATATCGGCTTTGTTCCCGATCGGGATCGCCACGATATAGAGTTTTCCTTTATCCGCCAATACCGCTGCTCCCTGTTTTCTTCACAGGTTCCGGGGATGACTTTTTCACTTCGACTTTTGTAGAATCGCTGTCTTTTTTATTTGTCTCTTCTTTTATGATAATTTTCTTCTTTTCATCTTCCTTCTTTTTTACCGGTTCAGTTTTTTTATTTTCCGGCTGCGGTTTTTTCGGTTCATCATATTTTACACCCTGCTTCTCGGCAATGACCTTTATCTGCTCGCTCATGATCTTATCAAGATTGTTCTTTTTCTCTCCTTTATTGGTTCCGGATGCGATCACTCTTTTAGCTTCCTCTTTTTCTACTGCCGGAGCAGTTGAGAAGAAATCTTTAGTGTCTTCCAGAGCCTGTTCTTTGGGTTTTTCCTCGCTTCTTGCGCGGTCGGCTTTCTTTTTAGCTCTTTCTTCCATGAACTTCGTTGAAGCGGACATATCGCTGTCCCCTGCTCCTGATATTTCGGTTTCTTCGAGTACGACTTCGGCGTCACCTTCTGTTACCACGACATACTCTTTTCCCGACTGATCAATAACTTCCTGCGTATAAGTCAGGAACGAAAAAGTTCCGTTCGTTTTATTTGAGAAATCCTGAAACCTTCTAATGCCTTCTTTAGAATTACCTGAGCACGATATAGAGCTTATCGACAATGAATTCTTCAGCGCTTCTTTAATTATGTCTTTTTCGCTGAAATCGTCTCTGTAATTCTGAGGTTCCGCGTCGCCGATCAGAAAACACAATTTACCTGTTTTATCATCGTTCTTCGACCATGACAGATCGAACATCGCCTTATGAAGAGCTTCGATCACCGATTCGGGAAAATCCCCGCCTCCTGTCGCCGTGAGTGAATTTATATCCTGCTTTATAAGACTCACATCGGACTGGAAATCATAAACATCCGTCACATAAGCGTCCCCCCTGTCCTTATAGGCAACGATCGCGAATCTCACGATAGGTTTTGGCGTTCCCTGAAGGATCTCGTCGATCATGGAAATTATCTTGGACTTGACCACGTTGATCTCGTCCCCCATGCTGCCGGTCGTATCTATAACGAACGCCACTTCCAGCTTCGGTCCTGTACCGTAATTATTTGAAGCCGTGTTTATATCAGTATATATCTTTCCTGCAAGCTCATCGACTGAATCGAAGATCTTTTCCTTGTTGCCGCCCTTTACACTCTGTGTCGAGACTATCCTGCCGGTCTTGACCTCGAGTACTTTGCTGTTGATCATGAATGATGAACTTATGAACGTAATACTTCCGGTGATGACGAACTCGGCGCCTGTAAGTTCACCTATCTTTATCTGCTGTTTATCAGAGACCAGTCCCGATCCGCTCAGGCTCAGCTCTTCAACGATCCTGCTCAGTTTTTCTCTCTCGACAAGTCCGATGTTGGGTTTTTCGCCCAGTGTAGTTACTATTATGTCACTAATACCTGACGAAAGAAAATTCATATCGTCATCCGAAGAATTGACCGTAAAATCGAGCACGGCCATATCAACAGCCTGCGAAAACAGCGCGGCAAAAATAATCATTATAAAAAACAGCGTTTTTTTCATGATCAGATCTCCTGTATTTTACTTTTCACTTTGCCTGAAATCCCTTCGATCACGACCACGAATTCGCCTTTGGGAGGTGTCTTTCTTAACTTTTCGAGTACTTGCCCCGGAAGTCCGCAGATGTGCTCCTCATATATCTTTGTCATTTCACGCATTACGCAGATCCTCCGTCCGGGAATATGTTCGGTCAGCTCTACGATCAGTTTTTCTATTCTGTGAACGGATTCATACAGTATTATAGTCTTTTTTTCTTCAGCAATTTCTTTAAGTTTCGTATTTCTTCCCTTCTTATGCGGCAGAAATCCCTCGAACATGAAACTGTCCGTCGGCATGCCCGACACGACGAGCGCGTTTATCGCGGCGCATGCGCCGGGGATCCCTTCCACGGCGATCCCGTTCTCCCGCGCCGCCCGGACTATCCTGTAGCCGGGATCGGAGATGCAGGGCGTACCCGCATCGGAGACGACGGCCACGTTCTCGCCTGCCAGGAGACGCTGAACGAGAATATCAGTTTTGAAATTCTCATTGTGATCGTGATAGCTGAACAGCTTTGATTCTATTTCAAAATGCTTGAGCAGAATACCGGTTTTCCGCGTATCCTCGCAGGCTATGAGACCGGCGCTCCTTAGCGTCTCGACGGCGCGCACGGTCATATCGCCGTAATTCCCTATCGGCACGGACACTATGTAAAGCTTTCCGCTCATCAGTCCTCTATCTTCTTTTCTCTTGTCATGAGCTCCGTTATCGCTATCTTGGGATTCGTGCCGCTGAAGAGCACTTCGTGCACCATCGAAACGATCGGCATGCTCACGTTCTTCTCCGCGGCTATCCTGTTGACGACCCTGCATGTCTCCACACCTTCGGCGACCATGTTCAGGTTCCGGATAATATCTTCGACCTTCTCGCCCTTAGCTATCCTGTTGCCTACCTGCCAGTTTCTGGACAGGTCCGAGTTGCATGTCAGTATCATGTCTCCTATACCTGAAAGACCTGAGAAAGTCTCCCTTTTAGCTCCCATCTCAGTCCCGAACCTGATCATTTCTGCAAGTCCCCGGGTAAGCATCGCGGCTTTCGTGTTGTTGCCCAGCCCCAAACCGTCGATAACACCCGCAGCTATAGCTAGAATGTTCTTGACGCTGCCTCCGATCTCGACCCCGATCACATCGTCAGTCGAATATACCCTGAAATACTCCGTCGAGAAAATATCTCTGATATAACTGGCTGCCTCAAGGTTCCTTGATGCCGCAACAACTGCCGTCGGTGTATGGTTCAGGGCGACTTCGATGGCAAATGAAGGTCCTGCCACAATAACGAAATTATCGTCGGTGATCGTATCGAACCCGTTTATAAAGACTTCTCTTATATCCCTTCCTGACTGGACTTCCATGCCTTTTGAGACATTGACCATTATCTTATCGGTAAAATCTATTGCGCTGATCTTGCTGAAATAACTTCTTATCATCTGGGTCGGAACGGCGTTCACGATAATTTCAGACTCATTAACCGGGGTATAAACATCGTTGACTATCCTTATTTCATTCGGGATCGTATACCCGGGCAGTTTTGATCCGATCTTCCTTTCTTTTACAAGCTTTTCACATACTTCAGGATCAAACTCCCAGACTGTTACATCATACTTCTTTGATAATAGAAGATCCGCGATCGCAAGCCCCCACGGACCCGCTCCGAGAATACATATTTTCATTTTACTGCTCCGCTTAATTTCTCCTTCATAGCTTCAATATATGAGTAAGGCACATTATAGTCGCCCATCAGCCTTTTTCCCATCTTCCTGCGGCCGTGACAGTCGCTTCCTCCGGATCTGAGAAGGCCTTTTTCTTCTGCAAGTTTATCAAGAAAAACAGAGGTTTTCTCATCATAGGAGGAATGCACCGTTTCGATGCCGTCGAGACCGTTCTGAACAAGAATATCAAGCACTCCTACCTCATCCCTTAAATATCCCGGATGCGCGGCGAACGCGAGCCCGCCGCTCTCGTGAACGAGATTAATTGCGTCCGGCGGACTGATCTTGAATTTCTTTACATAATATTTCGAATCGCCGCCGATGTATTTGACAAAAGCGTCCTGCATACTGTAGGCATACCCTTTTTCGATCAGAAGCTGGGCTATATGCGGACGGGCTATTGTTCCGTCGGGAGATACCCTCAGGACATCTTCATAACTCACGTTTATGCCGTCAGCCTGAAGTAATTCGGTCATTTTTCTTGCCCTATCCGCTCTGGCCTGCCTGAACTCTTCCAGGTATTTAATCAGTTTTTCATTAAACGGATCAAGAAAATACCCCAGTATGTGTATGTCGTACTCTTTATATTCGCTTGAAAGCTCTACGCCGGTTATAATTTCTATCCCGAAGTTTCTAGAAAGTTCCAAAGCCTCTTTGTAGGAATCCGTACTGTCGTGATCGGTAATACTGACGGCTGAAAGGCTGAATTTTTTGGCGATCCTGAAAACTTCCGGCACACGGTAAGTTCCGTCCGAATATCTTGTATGTATATGCAGGTCGGCGAATCTATTCTTCATTTATGAATTTATCCACAAAATCCTTGTAATCGGGTATAATAATGTCCTTCCCGTCCCTTATTATGATATCGTTCATTTCGAATTTCTTCACGATCCTCGAAAGAGTTTCGCGGGATATTCCGGTCAGATTGGCAAGATCGGTCTGATTAGGCATTTCTTTCAGCACCATATCATTACCTTTTTGAACGCCCATCTTCTCGCTCAGATCGTACAGCATCATCAGCGCTTTCTGCTGAGCGTCATCGAGAAAGAAACTTTTAACCCGGACATCAGTAGTTCTGAGCCTTATAGCAAATGTCTTAAGCAGATTGAAGGTGAACGCGTTGTTCTTATGAAGGACATCAAGAAATTCGTTCCTGGGTATAGTCAGAAGTTCAATATCCTCAAGGGCTACGGCATTCGCGTTCCTTCTGTTATGGTCCAGAAGCGACATCTCCCCGAAATAATCTCCGGTTCCCAGTATTGACAGAATGACCTCATTACCGTCTGTATTAAGTTTTGTGATCTTTATTTTTCCGTTGTAAATAATATAGAACATGTTTCCCGGATCCTGTTCCAGAAAGATCATATTTTTTTTCGAGAATTTCTTCAGCTGGCAGTGTTCCGCAATGTTCCTGATCTCCTGTTCGTTCATATCATCACACAGTGAAATTGATCTTAGAAAATCGATCTTTTTTATCTCTTCCATTTGCGGTCTCCGGGTTTGAATTATAATACCTGGTTAAGCTTATTCAGCTTGATCTTTTCAACGAGCTCCTTGACATCCTGTGATCTGGAAAGCGGAGTAATAAGAAGACTGTCCGCTGTATCAATAACAGCCAGATCACGAAGTCCGATGCAGGTTATCAGCTTTTCGTCGTTATCCGTCGAGATCAGACATCCTTCAGTATCGATCGCAATAAATTTATCGCAGTCGACCACATTGCTCTTCTCGTCTTTTTCCTTGAGTCTGTATATTTCAAACCAGCTTCCGACATCGGACCATCCGAAATTACCCGGAAGTACTTTTACGTTAACGGCGCTTTCCATAACGCCGTAATCTATCGAGATCGAACGCATCTCTCCGTATATCTTTTCAATTACCGAGTCCGGCTCATTGTTCTTCATAGCTGTCTGAAGCTCCATCAGATTATCATACAGATCAGGAAGAAATTTCTGAATATTGTTCATAATGGTCTGAGCTTTCCATATGAACATACCGCTGTTCCAGTAGAAATCACCGCTCTCAAGAAATCTTATGGCAGTATCAATGTTAGGTTTCTCCGCGAACGATTTTACGTTGTATACACCCTTTTCTATTTCGTTTCCGAGCTGTATATAGCCGTAACCTGTTTCGGGATGTGTAGGTTCTATACCGATCGTTATCAGTGCTTCCGGATCTTTTTCGCAGTATGAAACGGCATTATTTATTACCTCATTGAACATTTGCACGTTCTTTATAAAATGATCCGCGGGAAGTACGACCATCAGCGCATCGGGGTCTTTGATCAGAAGTTTTACAGCTCCGTATCCGATAGCGGCCGCCGTATTCCTGCCGAAAGGTTCCGCGATTATATTATCTTCTCTGAAATCTTTAATGTTCGTAAGAATCGTCTCTTTCTGTTCTCTGTTCGTGACAATATAACAGTCTTCCCTTCTTATCAGCTGATCAAGTCTCTGGACAGTGTTCTCGAGCATTGTTTTTTCATTTACGATAGATAAAAGATGTTTTGGTGTCTTAAGCCTGCTTTTCGGCCAGAATCTTGCTCCGACCCCGCCGGCCATAATTAATGCGTACATTTTATCTCCCCTGCAGTTTGTTTTTAAATTTAAAATCGACTCCTGTTGTCTCCCAGTTCTTCCTTACAAGTACCGTATCTTCATAAAACACCGCTGATGCAGTTCTGCCTTTTTGTATATCATGTCCGAAAACAGCACTTCCGTCCTTATCTTCGAAAGCCGCGCAAATATATTTTCCCGGCCGTACTTTCAGTTTGTATTCGCCGGAAACCGACTGAACCGCTTCTTTCTCTCCCTCTTTTACGGGTTTGAAGGAAAGAACGAAACTTCCGGAATCGCTTCCTTCGATCTTCCCCGAAACGCTTCCATATCCTGATGTCGATGTTACTGATATCTTCTGTTCAGCTATAACCGAGTCAGAATATTGTATCCTGAGTTCATAATCTCCTTCACCTATTTTGTTGTCCGTCAGCGGAACGCCGTAACTATAAGGCTGTCGAATAACCCCGGACGTCAAAGAATGTGAAAGACTGTCACTGATCATTAGCAGACTTAACGATAAGGAATCGTTCATAAAATTATTTGTTTTGATCTCCAGTATCCCGTCCGAAGTTATTGATGATGCCAGTCTGGATGTGATCTTGAACGGTTTTATTTCGATGGTATCCGATACTGTGTGAGTTTTAATTCTTAACTTATCGTGAATGATATTCCCGAAATCGTCCGATACTTTTCCGAGGCTGACTGACACAGCGTCTTTAATAGCCAGCTTATCGGTTCTCAACCACACAGTGCTTTTGTCGGAAGTGTCAGGAAATATACTGAATCCGACAGCCCGATCGTTGATCATCACGCTCTCTACAATACCGGGATTATATTTAATCCTCTCGGAAAATTCGATCTTTATGATATCCTTGCCGAAAGTCAGGGTATTTTTAATATATGGAGACTCGGTATCATTGTAACCTAATGTAAGATCATAATCAAGACTGTCAATATCGGTCAGATCGCAGACTCCCGGGGAGAACGACATCATTTCTGTCTCGAACTGAGGTTTTGAGTCATTGTTAAGATCATTGAAGGCGACAAGCTTGTATTCTCCCGAGCTGAGGTTCTTCAGGCCGAAACCGAGATCCGCCGTAAGACCTGTCGAATACTCCGGCTCGTCCCGGGCATAATCTATATTGTCCCCGCTGATCCTGTACAAATTGACTTTTATTTTAGAATAATTCAGATTCACAAGGTCGGTTCTGTCAATAGCGCCGTTGATTTTGCCCGTAAGGATCTTTCTGTCGATCCTGCCTCCCGTCGAGAACGACATGGAGAACGAGCCGGCAAGAGAGTTGCCCTGAATGTCCTTCAAAGACGGATTAATGCTTATTATAACAGTCTGGTCATCATCAAGTCCGTTGAATCTGACTTCGGCGCTTTTGTCGTACCAGTATACTTTAGACTTCTTCAAAGCTGAGCGTGGTGATATGCTGATGGCGGAACGGACGGAATTCCTGTCCACGAACTCGGAAAATCCTATTTCAATTTCAGCATCTCTGTCAATATTCAGCGATCCGTCCTGTATAGAAACTTCAGCCACTTCCGGACTTATCCTGTCAGATTCACCGCCGTCCGGCCAGCGTTTGTAGTCAGTAGCACAGGAAATAAGCGCCAAAGGCAGGATAGCTATAAATATATGTTGAAATAATTTTTTCAAAAACTCCCCTGTTCCACAAGCAGGCTCAGATCAAGCGCTTTCACGCTGTGCGTCAGAGCTCCTACCGAAATGTAGTCAACTCCGGTTTCCGCTAATTTCCTGACTGTTTCCAGACTCACGTTCCCCGACACTTCCAGTTTTTTTTCTTTATTCAGCTTCACGCACTTTTTAATATCTTCAACTGTCATATTGTCGAGCATGATCCAGTCAACATCCAGCTTTGAAGCTTCTTTAAATTCGTCAATGTTCTTTATTTCGACTTCGATCTTTGAATCCAGACCGTTCTTTTTCCTGTAAGCCAGCGCTTTTTTCACGGCTTCGGTAATCCCTCCGGCCGCGGATATGTGATTGTCCTTTATGAGGAACATATCGAAAAGACCGGTCCTGTGATT